>NZ_JBBCIR010000093.1:0-66238 GCF_037189885.1 Paludisphaera sp. | reverse complement strand
CCCCCCCCCCCCCCCCCACCACAACAATGCGGGGCTTATCCGAGGATGCGGCGGCGGTCGCCCCCCCGTCCGGCCTTCGGCCACCTTCTCCCACGAGGGGAGAAGGGATTCGGCCGTCCCTCATCGCCGGGGTTTCGACGGCGGATCATCGCGCGGTCTCCTCGGCCGCCCGGACGAGCGGCTCGAAGGCGGCGAGGGTGAGTTTCCCGCCGACGTGGTCGTCGCGGATCGTCCCATCGGCGTCGATGGTGTAGACCGTCGGCCAGCTTCGGACGCCCCACCTCCGGGGAATCTCTCCGTCGGGGCCGCCCGCCCAGAGCGACCGCCAGGCGAACCCTTCCTTCGCGACCGCCTCTTTCACCCCGGCGCGATCCTCCGCGGCGTCGCCGTTGACGCCCACGAGCGCGAACGGACGCCCCTCCATGGCCGCGATAAGTTCCTTCTCCCCGCCGACCAGGCTGGGCGAACCGCTCCAAGTGGTCCAGAACATCAGGACCACGACCTTGCCCCGGAAGTCGCTCAGCCGGATGGGCGCCCCGTCGATGTCCTCGCCGACGAGTTCCGGCGCGGGCTGGCCGATCCGGAGGTTCCGAAGCCGATGGAGTTCGGCCGCGGCTGAGTCCCCCAGATTCAGGCCCAGCTCGGCGTCCTCGAGGATGACCTGCTCCAGGAGGGCTTCGGCCTCTCGCCGGAGCTTTGGAGCGTCGAGCCCCCGGCAACGGTTCAGGGAAACCTCGGTCAGCTCTTTCGCCACCTCGGGGCCGCTGACCGGCGCGTCGAGCCTGTCGCGCATCCGGGCCATTTCGGCCAGATAGAAGCCTAGATAACATCGAGCGATGGCGACGAGATCCGGGTTCCGACTCCGCGAGATCACCGCGCGGAGGAAGGATTCGGCCTCGGGGCAGCGAAGGACGAGGCTCGGGGCGATGGCCATCGCCCCGAAGATGGCCGTTTCATCGAGCGCGGGGGCGTTAGCCAGGAGGCGGTACGCCGCGTCGCCGCGCTCCGCGACGTCGTCGCCTCTCTCCGTGGCCGCGATGATCGCCGCCCACGCGGCGGCGCCGAGCCCTTCCGATTCTCCCGGCCGAAGGCGTGCCAGGCTGAGGGCACGGTCCATCAGGCTCAGCAACCGGGCGTGTTGCTCGTTGATCGCGGCTCGGATCTCCGCGACGGACGCCGCCTTTCCCGATTTCTCAATCGCCTCGGAGAACGCCTCCCGCGCCTCCCTGGTCTCCGTCTCGATGCTCGCCAGCGTGTCGGGCAAGGGCGCGAGGTCTGGATTCGGGGCCTGCCCCATCGCGGCCAGGGGCCAGGACGCGAGGATCAACCATCCAACTCGGTTCATAATTTCATTCCTCGCGCCGCGACATGCCAGGGATCGCCACGTGCACGGTCCGGACTCCCCACCAGGACGGGTCTGGACGCGGCCGACGAAATCCTCCCGAGGTTAATCGACGCCCGCGCCCTCACCGCAGGGCGCGGATCTGGTCCAGCAGGTTCGGGTCGCGGATCTCGCGGTCGCGGGCCAGGAGGATGATCTTGCTGAGGACCTCGGCGGTCTTCGGGTCTTCGTCGGCGAAGGGGAGGAAGATCCGGCCCCGGTGCTGGGAGTGGACCGGGACGATGACGAGCGTGCCGCCCGGCATCATGTGGGTCGTCGCGCTCCCCAGGTGGACGTTGTACTCGCCGAATTCCCCGTCGATGAAGACGTGCGGTTCCTTGATCCGGACGTTCTCGATGTCGAGGAGGGAGAGCGTCTCGCGGAGCAGGGCCGCGCGGAGCTCGACCGTGCCGGCCGACGCCTCGGGGTCGACCTCGCCGCGGTGGGCGACGCTCACGATCAGGTCGACGTCGCGCATGACCTCGCTGAACAGGCGCGGGGGGACCTCGGCGATCTTCAGCGCCTCGTCGGCGCCGCGGCGGGCGAAGCGGACCTTCTCGAGCGTCAGGCCTTCCACCTCGGCGGGCGTGAAGTAGGTCTCCATGAACTCGATCCAGGCCACGAGCTTCTCGTGGTGGAAGGCGCGGAAGACGCCCGATTCGGGGGCCGCGACCCAGCCTCGCGAGCCCAGGAGCGCCAGCGCCTGGCGGGGGTTGACCTGCTGGCCGGCGTAGCGGCGGCTGAACGTGGCGTCGTCGATCTCCTGGGCCGTGGGGACGTACAGCTCCCGGAACACCTGCTTGAACGGCTGCACCCGCTCGGCCGCGAAGCAGTCGCGCTGCCACTCCGACCAGTGACGCGAGGCCAGCAGGTCGACCGGGTGGGCCAGCCGGAGCGCCTCGCCGGGCTTGATCGGCTCGACCTCCCCCGACCGCCCGCGCAGGCCCTTGCCGCCGGCCGTCGGATACCCGGTGACGCCGTCGCCGAGGAAGACCAGCCGTTCGAGCATCGGCCGCAGGACGACGCTGCCCATCAGTTCGAGCAGCTCCTCGGCCTTGAAGGCGTCGCCCCGGACCATCGCCTCCTCCAGGGAGGTCCGCATCCGGCTCGACGACCGCTTGAGGTGGGCCTTGCGCTCGACCAGCTCGGCGACGGCCGGCTCCTTCTTGACGGCGGGGGGGATGCTCTTGAGGGGCTTCTCGCCGCGCGTGACGGCGATCTCGGGGCGGCCGTCGCCGTCGATGGACAGGGCGACGGAGACGTCGCCGACCCCGACGACGACCGGCCCTTCGGCCAGGTCGGCGGATTCGCGGCCCTCCATCGCCCATTGCAGGCGGGTCGGGTCGGGGTGGCCGGCGGTCCTGGCGAGGTTCTCCTGACCGATCCGCGCCGCCAGCTTCTCCGAGGCCTGGCGCTGGGATCCGAACTTGCGGCTCGCGCGGACGAATTCTTGCATGATCCGATATCGTTCCAGGACGTCCTTGTCGGCCCCCTTCTTGCTCAGGGGGAGGAGCCCCAGGGCGCGGACGGCGTCCTGCTTGCGCTTGTCCTTGACGTCCTTGACGAGGTCGGCGAGCTTCACCTCCCCGAGCATGGCGGCGGCGAAGAGTTGCGCCCGCTTGTGCCCCGCGCCGGCGCTCGCGTACTTGGCGAACTCGTCGAGCCGTCCCCATCGGGGCTTGCCGAGCGCCTTGTACGTCCGCGCGAACCAGTCGACGTCGACGGCGCCTTCGGTCAGGTCCTCCAGGGTCAGGGGGGTGAGCTTGCGGATCTCGGCGTTCCAGGCCTCGCGGACGTCGGACGCGACGGTCCAGCTGGAATCCTTGGTGTGGGCGTGGAACCACCAGACGGCCTCCTCGAACGTCGGCCAGCCGAGCGCCCGCTCGACGCCGCGGGCCCACTGGGGGGCGTAGAAGGCGACGGCCAGGAGGGCGTCCTCGCCGATCCCCGCGGCCTCCACCGCCTTCGCGAAGTCCTCGGGCGTCTCGTCCGCCCCGGGCCGGGTCGCGCGGATCAGGCGGCTGAAGACGCTCGATTTCGCCTGGCCCTCATCGCCCCAGCTGTAGGTCCGGCGCAGCTTCGGGTCGCGGCCGATCGCGCGCAGGATCTCGACCAGCGTGTCGAGCCCCCCGGCATGCTCCAGCGCCAGCGCCGCCGGGGTGGCGGCCGTCGGGCTCTCGCCCCGCGCCAGCTCGACCTCCAGGACGCGCTCCATCGCCTTCTCGACGAGGGGGGCGAGCGGCTGGGGGAGTTCGCCGCGGCGGAGGGCCCCGGTCGCCCGCCCCATCGAGCGGAAGTCCGAGCCGGAATAATAGGGACCGACCGGGCGGGGCCCGAGCAGCTCGTCGAAGACGTCGTGCTCGTTGGCCCATCCGGCGCCGAACGCCTCCACGACGTCATCCCACGCCATGCGGTCCCGCTCGATGGCCCGCGGGCCCGATCGCCCCTCTTGCCCGGCGGCGCCCGAGCCGCCGACGCCGAACGGCTCGTCGACCCACCGGCGCAGCTCGAAGAGCCGCCTCGAATGCTCGGCGGTCCATTGGCCCCTCAGCTCGGCGACGGTCTTCAAAATGCCGGTCAGGATCCCGAACTCGCCGATGTGCTCGCGGAAATGCCATTGCGGCTCGCCGCCGTAGCCTTTCGAGGACTCCTGGAGCTTGTCGGGGGGGATCGCGGCCAGGACCGTTTCGAACCCATCGGCGACGAAGTCGGCGACGTTCGCGTCGACCTTGTGGCAAACGAGCCACTGGACGACGTCGCTCACGACGTGGAGATACTTGAGCTTGGGGGCCTTCCAGGCGAGCCGCTCCGCCGCCTCCTTGCGCCAGCCTCGCCGTCGCTCGCCGACGTAGCCATTCATGAGCGACAGCATCACCACGGCGCGGGCCGCTTCCAGGCCGTCGGCGTCTCGCGTCGTCTTCGGGCGGGCGTCCCAGGCCTCCCACCACGCCTCCCGCAGCGGCAGCTCGTCGAGGGGCCGAACCACGCCCTTGCCGCGGTTGTACTCGAAGGGGGAGGGGAACGCGTAAGTGATCGTCCCCAGGGGCTGCGACTCGCGGTCGCCGGCGTAGCCCTTGAGCGTGATCGGCTCCTCGCGATGCCGATGGACGAGGTCGTCCAGGAGCTTGAGGAGTTCGGCCGCCGCGGGGGATCCGAGCTTCGCGCCGCGGTCCACGGGGGTCCCCGGCGGGGTGCGCCTGGCGTCGTCCATCAGGCCGAGGGCGTCGTCGAGCGCGGGGGGCTTGACGTCGTCGAGCGTGAGCTTGTCGACGTAGACTTGCTCGTCGCGGTCGAGCGACGGGCGGGCGTCGCGGTACGCCTCGGCGAGCGCCCGCGCCTGGTCGACGGCGCGGCCGGCGTCGCGCAGCTGAGTCAGGAGGTCGAGCCCGGCCAGCCGCCGCGGCGGGGCCTTCGCCGCGGTCAATCGCCCGGCGCTGGCGAGGGCGTCGGCGTCCTTCATGGAGAGGATCAGCCCGAGGATGCCCCGGCGCAGGTCGCTCGCCTTGCGGTCGAGCAGGGGCTCCAGCGACGCCAGGTCGGCCGGCGTGACCTTGAGCTTCCGCATCGCCCTGACGGCCGTCTCGCGAACGTCGGAGGACGCGTCCCCCACCAGCTTCAGGAGCGCCGCGCGGGCCTCGGCGTCCGTCTTGGGCCGCCTCGCGAAGAGGTACGCGGCCCTGCCCCTGGAGCTCGGCGACATCGCGCCGAGATACGGCAGGAGCCGCGAGGGAGGCCGGTCCTCCAGCGCGTCGACCAGCCAGTCGGCGACCGATCGGCGCTCGACGTCCGGCTCCATCCAGGGCCAGACCAGCGGCGCGTGCGCCTTGGCCTTGGCCGGGAGCCGATCGAAAAGCCGCGACAGGCGGTCGAACAGGTCGCCCATCCCCGTGGGGATCGGCTGGATCGCGTTGTAGCCGAACTCCTCCACCCGCCTGGCCCGCGTCGGGTCCTCCACGTCCTCGAGGTCGGCGAGCGCGGCCTGCTTGCGCTGGGCGACGGCGATGGAGGCCGCGTAAACCGCCACGCGGGGGTCGGCGTCGTCCACGGCGGACGCGATGGGATCGTAGGCGTCGGGGATCGAGAGCATCCCCAGCATGTGGACCCCGACGAACCGATGCTCCGCCGCCGGGTGGCCGAGGAGCGTCGCGGCCCGGGGCACGGTCGCGGGGGCGTCGTCGAAGGCGGACGACCAGAGGGCGAGGAACGCTTTCTCGGCGTCGTCGCCGCGGATCGCCTCGTCCCGCGCCGCGTCGTCGTCGAGGTAGAGCGCGAGCGAACGGAGCGTCTCGGCGGCGTGCCGCGCGGCGGCGGAATCGAGCTGGTAGCCGAGCCAGACGTCCACGGCGCGAACCGTGGCGCTGAAGCGGACGAGGTTCTCGTCCTCGATCAGACGGAGCATGCGGCGGAAGGCGTCGGGCCGCGCGAAGTCGATCGACTCCAGGATCGACTGCCTCAGCCCCTCCTGGCGCTGGGCCGCCATCAGCAGCTTGGCGACGAATTCCCAGCAGTCCGGCCTCCCGCAGCCCAGGAGCGCCGACGTGACATGCCGGCCCATCTGGCCGATCTCGTGGAGCCCCGAGGCGCTGTCTCGGAGGACCCGCTCGACCTCCTCGCCGCGCGGCCCGCCCAGGTCGATCGCGGCGGCCAGCAGGAGGCCGAGCGAATCGCCGGCGAGATACGTCGCCAGGTATGGCGCGTGGGCGGCCAACCAGGGCATGTCCTCGTCGATCCCTTCGAGGCCCATCAGCGCGCCCGCCAGGAGGTTCGCGCGGGCCTCGCGCAGGAGGTCGGGCCGGCCGGGGGCGCGGAAGGGCCTCCGCAGATAGCCCGACTGGTACGGGAGCGCGGTCCGCAGCTCCCAGGCGGCCCGGAAGACGTCCGGGTCGCGGGGGAAGAGGGCCTCGCCCAGCCGCAGCATCTCGGGATCCGAGAGCCGCCGCAGCCGCGCGAGGCCCCGCTGCCATGCCCTCCACTTGTCCGTGCCGGCGGGCTTCCCCTTCTCGTCGATCCCGATCAGGAGCCCGCCGATCGCGCGGGCGTCCGGGTCGAGGGCCGACAGCCGGTCCATCCGGGCCTCGACCCACGGCTTCTCCTTGCGGGCGGCCTGGATCTTCTTCTGGATCTCTTCGCGGTCGAGCATCGCGGTCAGGCCCCGGCGAGGAAGGTCAGGCGGATGAAGGTCACGCGGCTGTCGGGCTGGAGATGGACGATGGCGTCGAGATCTCGATATTCCAGGCCGTCGATCGCGACGAGGTAGAGGCCGTCGACGAACGCCTCCAGGGCGACGGCGACGGCCGAATCGGCGTCGACCTTCGGCGCCGGGCCAAGGTTCGGGTCTCGCCCCGCGGGATCGACCTTCCCCCGCGCGGCGGCCTCGTCGATCTGGCCGGGGGACAGCACGCGGTCGAGCCGGCGCGCCTCCTGGCGCTCCTCGAACGCGGCGACCTCCCGGCGCGCGACGTGTTCGATCAAATCGCGCAGTTTCAACGGACCGCCGTCGCCCCGGTCGTCGGGCGGCGGGATCGAAAAGTCCTCGAAGACCGGCCGGCGTCGGCCGATCGCCTTCCCCTTGATGGTCAACATGCGGACATCCTAGGACGCGGGCACGGCCGCTTCAAGCGGTTCCCGATCCGATCGATTCAATGCGGCAACATGGCCGGTCCCGGAGCGACGCGCCGTCCCGGCGGCGCCGGGGGTTATAATGGCGCCCGGCCCGCCCGGGTCGACCCCGCCCCCTCTCCTCCAAGGACCCCTCCCATGAGACGACTCCCCGCCTGGCTCCTCATCCTGGCCCTGGCCTCGCCCGCGCCGGCCGAGGAGGGCTTCCGCGACACCTTCAGCGACACCTGGGTGGCCGTCGATGGCCTGGGCCGGCGGACGCCGACGGCCGCGGAGGTCGGGCCCCCGCGCGAGGGCAAGACGGTCGCGATGTTCTACTTCCTCTGGCTCGGCCGCCACGGCGAGGAGGGGCCGTTCGACATCTCGAAGATCCTCCAGGCGGCGCCCAACGCCATGAACGAGCCGGACAACCCGCTCTGGGGCCCCAAGCAATACCCCCACCACTGGGGCGAATCCATCTTCGGCTACTATCGCAACGACGACCCCGCCGTGTTGCGCAAGCACGCGCAAATGCTCGCCGACTCCGGCGTCGACGCCGTCTTCTTCGACGTCACGAACCAGCTCACCTACCCCCGGAGTTGGAAGGCGCTGGGGGCGGCCTTCGACGAGATGCGTCTGAAGGGGCTGAAGGTTCCCCAGATCGCCTTCCTGACGCCGTTCTGGCAGCCGAGGAAGGTGGTCAAGGAGTTGTATGAGCAGCTCTACAATCCCGGCCACCATCCCGAGCTGTGGTTCCGCTGGAAGGGGAAGCCGCTGATCCTGGCCGACCCGGACCTGCTGCGCGACGACATCCTCAAGCGCGAGGGGAGCGGCGCCGCGATCCGGCTGGAGCCCGGCGCGACGCTGGGGGCCGCGTTCACGATCGACGCGCCGTTCGGCTCCGCCTCGCTCCGCACGCCGACCTGGGGCGAGCGCGGGTCGGCCGCCACGCTGACGCTCCGGCGCGGGGACGCGAACGGGGAGGTGTTGGCGACGCGGCGGCTGGAGCACGTCCGCGACAACACCTGGTCCACCATCACCCTCGAAGACCCCGCCGGGCCCGGCGCCTACCACCTGGAGCTGTCCGAGCCGAAGGGTGCCGTCGGCGTCTGGAAGGACGAGGCCGGCGAGGTCAACCTGCGAGTCAACGGCTGGGACGAGGAGACGCGCCGGATGCTCGACTTCTTCACCTTCCGACGCCCCCAGCCCGACTACTTCCAGGGGCCGACCGCCCGCGCCCAGTGGAGTTGGCTGGAGGTCCACCCGCAGAACGCGTTCCCCGACGAGGACGGGAACCCCGAGCAGATCTCCGTCGGCGTGGGGCAGAACGCGGTCGACGGCAAGCTCGGCGTGCTGAGCAACCCGAGGTCGCACGGCCGCAGCTACTCGAAAGGCCGGATCCCGACCCCGGAGGAGATCGACTTCACCGGCAAGAACTTCGCCGAGCAGTGGAGCCGGGCGCATGAGCTCGACCCGCCGGTGGTCTTCGTCACCGGCTGGAACGAGTGGATCGCCGGCCGCTACGACGAGAAATTCCCCCTCGCCGGCGCGGGGCCCGTCACGTTCGTCGACCAGTTCGACCGCGAGCACAGCCGCGACATCGAGCCGATGAAGGGGGGCCACGGCGACGCCTTTTATTATCAGCTCGTCTCGGAGGTGCGACGCTACAAGGGGGCGCGGCCGGTCCCGCCGGTCGTGTCGAAGCCGATCGCGATCGACGGCCGGTTCGACGACTGGGAGGGCGTGGGCCCCGAGTTCCGCGACACCGTCGGCGACCCCATGCGGCGCGACTTCCCCGGCTGGGGCCGCGAACTCCGCTACGTCGACGACACCGGCCGCAACGACGTCGTCGCCGCCAGGGTCAGCCGCTCGGGCGACCGCGTCGCCTTCCTCCTCCAGTGCGCCGAGGCGATCAGGTCCGCCCCCGACGCCGCCGGCCCGATGCTGTTCCTCGACGTCGACTCCGACCCGAAGACCGGCTGGCTGGGCTACGACTTCGTCGTCGGCCGGACGCCGGGCCCGGCGACGATCGAGCGCAACGTCGGCGGCAGGTTCGAATGGGCCGACCCCCAGCCGGTCGAATCGGCCGCGTCCGGCGACCGCCTGGAACTCGCCCTCCCCGCCGCGACCCTGGGCCTGACCGGCGACGCGACCATCGACTTCAAGTGGTTCGACGCCCCGGACGCCCCGGCCGACTGGCCCGACTTCACCCTCCACGGCGACGCCGCCCCCAACGACCGCTTCAACTACCGGGCGATTTTGGGAGCGGAGTGACCGCCGCGGCGAGGCGGCGAGCGCCGCGTCGCTCTCGAAGCACGACGCCTCGCCGGTTGCCCGCCGGCCTGCCCACCCCCGCGGATTTCGCGATGCGCGCGACCGCGGGGGTGCTTCTTTTTCGAATGCCTTGGCCTTTCAAGCTCGCGAAACCTCGCTGGCGAGGTTTTATCCTTGAATGGCGATTACGAATTCATTAGCATTCGCAGCGTGGACAGTAGCGTGGCCCCAGAATCCCAAGCATCCTACCTCGACCACCTCCATGATGCCGCCAGGCCGTCGTGGCGACGAACGATCCTGGGCCCGCGACGCCCCGCGAGGGCGGGCGCGGAGCCTTCGATGTCCGAGGCGAGGCTGGTTTTCGCGGCGACGAATCGTCCGCGACGAGCGGGGGGAATCGGGGCGTTCGGTGGTTGACGAACGCCGACGCGGGTGCCCACGGTCCGTTCGCCATGCATGACTCATCCGATTAAAGGGGTTTATCAAGTGGCATCAGGTCGGAATCGACGGTCGGGGTTCACCCTGATCGAGTTGCTGGTGGTCATCGCCATCATCGCGGTCCTCATCGCGCTGCTCCTGCCGGCGGTCCAGGCGGCCCGCGAGGCGGCCCGGCGCTCGCAGTGCGTCAACAACCTCAAGCAGCTCGGCCTGTCGGTGCACAACTACGAGTCGAGCATCGGTTCGTTCCCCTGGTCGCAGGGGCCCATCGGCCCGTGGACCGACTGGTCGGCCTTCGTGATGCTCCTGCCGCACATGGAGCAGACCTCGCTGTTCAACGCCATCAACTTCGGCGTCAACTTCGCGGGGACGAACCTGAACCCGGGGCTCCCCGGCAGCGCGATCAACACGACCGCCATGCGGACGCAGGTCCCCGCGTTCCTCTGCCCGTCCGACGACGACCGGCTGACGAGCGCCGAGGGGCACCTCAATTACGCCGTCAACGTCGGCACCGGCCCGGTCATCTACGCGGCGACGCTCGGCGGCGTGCGGGTGGAGGCCAACGGCATCATGGTGCCGATCACGGACCGCAACGGCGTCGGCCAGAAGATCACCAAGATCAGCAGCGTCACCGACGGCCTGAGCAACACGGCGATGATCAGCGAGTTCGTCAAGGGCATCGGCACCCAGAACAACGCGCGGCGCGACACCAACAAGCCGAGCGCCTCGCTCACGCTGGTCGCCGCCCCCACGGCGTACGACACGCCGGAGCCCTTCTACCTGATCTGCAAGGCCGCCAGCCCCGGCCTCCTCACCACGACGCTGTTCGGCGGCTACTCGCGCGGCTCGTACTGGATGCTGGGCCAGCCTCACAACGGGTCGTACACCCACGTGATGACGCCCAACATGTGGAGCTGCAGCTCCTCCACCGACACGGCCAACAACACCATCGGCGCCTACTCCGCGTCGAGCCGGCACTCCGGGGGCGTCAACGTCCTGTTCGGCGACGGCAGCGTGAAGTTCGTCAAGGACAGCGTCAGCCCGCAGACCTGGTGGGCCATCGCCACCCGCAACGGCGGCGAGGTCGTCTCGTCGGACTCCTTCTGAGGCCGAAGCCGCCCGGCCCGACCCGGCGCGGACGGTCCCGACCCGATCTCGACGGCCGACCGAGGCCGCGCCCTCAGCGCGGCCGCGGCGGCCGTCGTCGCGCGCCCGGGGCGCGAATTACTGGGACCGGGGCAGGGCGATGTCCAGGGTGTTATCGCCCGCCCGCACGTCGTACTCGATCGTCCCGACTTCGGTCTTGCGCAGCTCCGGAGAGTTGACGAAGACCTGGTTCGCCCCGACGAGCGTGGTGGCCGTGTAGGTGCCATCGGCGCCGAGCGCCGCGGAGCGCGTCGTCGCGTTCTTCCGCAGGTGGTTCGACGGGTCGAAGGTGACCTCGCCCTTGGTCACGGGCTTGCCGTTGAAGGTGACCTTCCCCTGGACCGTCGCCTCCGCGGTCGAGGTCTCCACCGACGGCGCGCCATCGCCGCACCCCCAGCCCGCCGTCAACCCCGCCGCCAGGGCCAGGGCCATCGTCCGACGACTCGCTCGCTTCATTGTCTCTCCTCGCGCCTGGGCATCAATTCTTGGCCGCTCGCCTGGACCCAGGCGATCACGACATCTCCTAAGAATATCAGATCGCCCCCATCGATCCAATTGTGGGCGCGCTCCACGGGGGGCTTAATGACGGGCCTTCGCTCGCCGACGAGACGAAGCCGCGTCCCCGCGGTCCGGTCGCGCGGGTTATTCCGGCGGACGCGGGCGTCGGGCTTCGTCGCGCGCTCTTGTCAATGCGAGGGCGCTTCCCGGATCATGGCATCAGGGGGCTCGCGAGAGGGGAGACGAGGCCCGCGACGACCGGGGGGCCGACGTCCGATGCAGTGGCATGACAGGGTCTATGGGCGGGTCTCGCTCGACGACCCGGACCTCCAGGCCCTGATCGAAGGGCCGACATTCCAGCGCCTCCGCGGGATCCGCCAGGCGGGGCCGTCGGCCATCTCGTTCCCGTTCAAGGACGTGTCGCGATACGAGCACAGCCTGGGGGTGTTCGCGCTGCTGCGCGCCCTGGGGGCGGACCGCAAGGAGCAGGTCGCCGGGCTGCTGCACGACATCTCCCACACGGCCTTCTCGCACGCGGTCGACTTCCTCGTGACCTCGGACGAGCAGGACCACCACGAGAGCCTCAAGCCCCGCTTCCTCCACCTCCCCGACGTCGTCGCCGCGCTCGACCGCCTCGGCTACGCGCCGGAGGACTTCCACGACGACTCGCGATATCCCCTCCTGGAACGCCCGCTCCCGTGGCTCTGCGCCGACCGCCTGGATTACTTCCTCCGGGACGGCATGGCCTGCCAGGTGGTCCGTCGCGGCGACGTGTCGCGGATCCTGGGCGCGGTTCGGGTGGTCGACTCGATGATCGTCCTGGACGATCCGGCGGCGGCGCGGCTGGCGGCGCGGCTGTTCGAGGTCATGAACCGCGACTGGTGGGCCAGCGACGTCGAGGCGTACATCTACAACGAGTTCGCCGTCGCCCTCCGCGCCGCGATGGCCGCCGGCGTGCTGACCGAGGACGACCTGTCCATGGGCCAGGACGTCGAGGTCCTCGCCCGGCTCGACGCCGCCGGGATCCCGGAGGTCGACTCCGTGCTCCGTCGGCTCCGCCGGTTCGACCCCGCCCACGCCGCGGGCTACGTCCCGAGGATCGCCGCCAAGCAGCGTCGGATCGACCCGCCGGTCGTCTTCGGCGAGGGTTTCCGCCGGCTCTCCGAGCTGCCGGAGGCGGAGCCCGAGGGATCAATCCCGAACGATTCCAGCTCCCATTGACGCGCGAAGACGCTTCGGATAGCGTCTCCGGCGAGGACGGTCGGGAATCCGGCCGTCGTCGGGTCTCAAGGATGGCACCAGGGAAGATCGAAGCGGCCTCGCCCGCGATGGACGAGGCCGGACCCGAACCGCACGGAGGCGCGGTATGGCTCGCACCGGGATGGTCCGTCTCACGTCGGTCCTCCTCGTCATGGCGCTGATCGAGGGCCGATCGGATGGGGCCCTGATCCGCTACGAATTCTCGTCGCCGTTGCTCGCGGACGCCGGGCCGCCCGCCTGGTGGGAGTCCGTCCGCGACGCGTCCGGCCCCCTGGTCGACCCGCGCGGGGAATTCCCCGGCTGGCGCGTCGTCGACCCGACCCCCGCGAGCGAGCAGGGCCTACCCGCGCCTCGCGGGCCGGTCCAGCCCGCCTGGGCTTTCGAGGAGGGGTTGGGGATCGCCTCTTTCTTGATGGCCGCCGCCGACGTCGCCGCGCCCCTCCCGGAGGAGGACGACGGGACCGCGACCGAGCCCCCATTGGCGCTCGCCGCGATCATGGGCGTCGCGGCCTGGAGGCTCTGCCGCCGCCGCGACCGCGCCAGGTCGATGCGTCCCGTCCGCGCCCAGCCCGCGCCGGCCCGAGCGACCGGCACGGCGATGGTCCTGGCGAGCCGACCGGCCCCGACGGCCTGTCTCCCCGCGCCGCGCCCCAGGAGGTTCGACGCTCGCGCCGTCGCCGCGCGCCCGCTGATGCTGCCCGCGCGGTTCGTCGAGGTCTCGGCCACGTCGCTCCCCGCCCGTCGCATGGGCGCGACGGCCGTCTCCGTCCGACGCCGCAACAGCGTCCGGCGCGTCCCGGCGTGACGCGAGCATCCCTGTCCGGAACGGAAGGATCGAACCATGTTCGCGAAACCGAGTGCAAGTCCGGCGATCCGCGCGCTGCTCGCCCTGACGGCGATCCCGATGCTGGCGGTCGCCGCGTCGGGGGCACCGATCCGGTACGATTTCAGCGGCACGATCACGGAGGCAGAGCCTTCGACGGGACTCCTCGGGACGCGCTTTCACGGCTCGTTCACCGTCGACGACGCGAAGCTCCCCACCACCGTCTACAACTTCCCCAGCGGTCCCCGCGACGGCAGCTCCCACTACTACTTTGGCACCCTCGATCGGTCTCGGCCGGAACCCAACGGGACCGGCCTGGAGGTCCGCTTCGCCGACGGGACGGTCGTGCGATCCGACGGACTTTGGGCGTCGTTGAGCACCATGATGAAACCGGCCAACGGCGACCTCCCAATCGCCTCGCTCCTGGTCGGCAGCGTCGATTCGTGGGTGGACGACGAGGCCGCCCCGGATCATTCCGTCGGGCTCCTGTTGGTAGGCCACGACCCGCTCGCCGGG
Source organism: Paludisphaera sp. (assembly GCF_037189885.1). NCBI lineage: Bacteria > Pseudomonadati > Planctomycetota > Planctomycetia > Isosphaerales > Isosphaeraceae > Paludisphaera > Paludisphaera sp. Next base: position 52,304 of record NZ_JBBCIR010000093.1, on the reverse strand, counting down.
CTGAACGATCCGATCCCCCGCGATATCACCATCGAAGATTTCTCCGAGGCCGATTTTCAACTCCTCGGCCGGTACGTCAAGCAAGCGCCCACGGTGCCCGGCGGCATGCCGGTCGAAGGCCCGCCGCAGATCGCCGCGGGGACCATCGACACCCTTTCCGCCACCCCCGTCCCCGAGCCGGGCTGGACGGTCGCGGCGCTGCTGGGCGCCGCGGCGTGCGCGGCGAGGCGTCGTCGCCGCGCCGACTGAATCGACCCCTCGGTCGCCAGGGACGCGACCGCACGCCGCCTCGCCCGTCGCGGCGCGAGGCCGATCGAACGCAAGGCAAGGCATGGAGGCCCGTCGATGCAACGCGAACCGAAGCTCTCGCCCCTGTTCCGCCCGGCCCTCGTCGCGGCGGTCGTCCTGCTCGCGGCCCGCGCCGAGGGCTCGCTCGTCCGCTACGACTTCAGCGGGCGCATCACGGAAGGAACGGCCTCCGGCCCCGGCTGGAAAGAGGGGGAGTTCACCGGGACGCTGATCTACGACCCCTCCATCTCCCTTGGCGAGTCTCGCGCGACTTCCTGGGGATTACACGAGCGGCCGTACACTTCCGGCGTATATCGCGAGTCGGATCCGATCCCCGACGGCACGATGCTGCAACTCTGGCTCGACGGCAAGGCCGTCGCTCCGGTGTCCACCGGGCTGTCGGGCGGCCTGTTCACGCACACCGACGGCGACGGCGTGACGCGGTCTGAGCTGGTCTTCCAGAGCCACGCCCGCGAGAAGGACGGGGCCCCCCAGCACGGCGGCATCTCGATCCGCTTCAAGGTCGATCCCGCGCTGCTGGCCTCGGGCCGCTTCCCCGAGGGGATGACGACCGCCGACCTGCCCGAGGCGCGCGTGAGCATCGAGAACGCGATGGACGGGCGGTTCTGGGACGAACTCACCGGCGGCTTCTACTACGGCGGCGTCGTCGAATCCTTCAGGGTGACGACCGCCCCCGAGCCCGCCTGGACCGTCGCGGCGATGCTCGCGGCGGCGGCCTGGGCCGCGAGGCGTCGGCGCGTCGGCCGCTGAGCGTCGCGGGTCAGAGGACGTGAGGCGCGGGGTCGCCGGCCTCGCAGTACCGGCGGAGGGCCGAGACGATCTTCCGGAACCCCTCGCCCTCGACCCGGTCCAACGCGGCGATGGCCTCGTCGAACCGGCCGAGTTCCCGGAGCGCCTCGGCCTTCATCAGCAGCCTGTCCCCGTCGGCATCCGCGAGCAGTCCGACGATGGCCTCGAGGTTCAGGCGACGGGCCTCGGCGTCGACGGGGGCGTCGACCACCATGGCCTGGGAAGCGCCCGACGGGGCATGCTCGCGGAAGGGGGCGTTCGCCCGCCACATGGCGCGAACGCGCATTTCCAGCTCCGGCGAGGGGGCGATCGCCCCGGCCTCGATGGCCTCCAGGTAGCCCGCCGGGGTCGGCTCCTCCACCTCGGGGGCCTCCAGCCACTCGGGCAGGACCTCCGCTCCCGGGTTCTCGTCGAAGGGGCCGGGGATTTTCCCGACGCGCTTCGCGTCGTCCAGCCAGTGGAAGCCTCGGCAGCTCCGGCACCGGACGTAGGCGGGGGGGAAGGGGCACATCGGGGCGACCCTCATGCCGTCGGTCCACTGTTGCTCGCCGAAGGTGTTGCCGGACAGCAGGGAACCGTGCCGGGCCAGCGCGTTGCAGCGCGGACAGGCGACGATGATGTCGGGGCCGGGGATCATGGCGCCATCCTCCGTTCGAGGTAGCTGTCCGGGGACACGCTCATTCTACGCGCCCGATGACGCCCGCGAACATGGCCGAGGATCAACGGCCGCGCGGAAGGGGGGCGGGCGTCGCCCGCCGGGTCACGACGCCCCCTCGGCGCGGAGGGTGATGTGGCGGGCCCAGGCGGGGTCGGTGTCGGGGAAGTCGGAGCGGTAGTGGACGCCGCGAGACTCGGCGCGTTCGGCGGCGGCGGCGATCATCAGCCGCGCGGTGGTCAGCATGTTCTGGACCGCCCAGCCGGCCGGGTCGTCGAAGGCGTGAGGGAGGACGTAGCGGCACCAGCGGTCGACCTGGCGGGCGGCCTCGGCCAGCCCGGCGGCGTCGCGGGTGATCCCCATGTTGCGCCACATCAGGGCGACCAACGATTCGCGGAGGTCACCTAGGTCGATGAGCGGCCGGCGCTCGCCGGGGGCCTCGGCGGCGATGGGGGGGACCTCCAGCCGCCAGGGGCCTTCCGCCGCCAGCCGATCGGCGACGTCCTCCGCCACGCGGGCCCCGAAGACCAGCCCTTCCAGCAGGCTGTTCGACGCCAGCCGGTTCGCGCCGTGGAGCCCCGTGCTGGAGACCTCGCCGGCCGCCCAGAGGCCGTCCATCGAGCTTCGGCCGCGATCGTCCACCGTCACGCCGCCGATCATGTAGTGGGCGCCGGGGCAGACCGGGATGAGGTCGCTGGTGATGTCCAGGTCGAAGCCGCGGCAGATGCGGTCGATGCCCGGGAACCGACGGCGGATGAACTCCGCGTCCAGGTGGGTCAGGTCGAGGTAGACGTTCGGGTGCCTCGTCTTCGCCATCTGGGCCGCGATGGCCTGCGAGACGGCGTCGCGCGGGGCCAGCTCGGCCCTGGGGTCGTAATCGGTCATGAAGCGACGTCCGTCGCAGTCGCGGAGGTAGGCCCCCTCGCCGCGCAGGGCCTCGGTCAGCAGGTGCCTCGCCGACCCGGCCATGTACAGCACGGTGGGGTGGAACTGCATGAACTCCATGTCGCGGACCTCGACGCCGGCGCGGTACGCCATGGCGTGGCCGTCGGCCGTGGCGATCGCCGGGTTGGTCGTCTCGCGATAGAGCTGCCCCGCGCCGCCGGCCGCCAGCACGACCGCGCGGGCCCACACCAGGGCGAATCCCCGATGCCGGTCCCAGACCAGCACGCCCCGGCAGCGGCCGTCGAGCGTCAGCAGGTCGATGGTCGGGCAGTTCTGCCAGACGCGGACGTTGGGGCGCCCGCGGGTCTGCTCGATGATCGCGCGCATGATCTCGCGGCCGGTCTCGTCCCCCAGCGCGTGGACGATCCGCGCGTGCGAGTGGCCCCCCTCGCGCCCCAGGGAGACCTGGCCGCCGATCGTGTCGAACTGGGCGCCCATCTCCATCAGCTCGCGGATCCGCTCCGGCGCCTCGCGCACCACCACGTCCACGATGCCGGGGTCGCACATCCCCTTGCCGGCGGACAGCGTGTCGGCGATGTGGTCCTCGACCCGGTCCTCCGGGTCCATCACCCCGGCGATGCCCCCCTGCGCGTAGCTGCTGTTGCTCTCGCGGACCTCGTCCTTCGTCACCACCAGCACGCGGGCCGACTCCGGCAACCCCAGCGCCGCGCGCAGGCCGGCGATCCCCCCGCCGACGATCACCACGTCCGCGAAGTGATGCGGCAGCTCGCGAGGGTCGAATCCGACGAGGTAGCGGCGCGGCAAGGGCAGGGGGGTCTTCATGGCGGGTCGAAACCTGGAGGGGGCGAGAGTGTCCACCACCATCATACCCCCCGGGCTCGTCGGCCGTCGCCGGTCTCGCCGACCGCTCCCGGCCCGCCATTTCGATTGTTTCCGTCGACACCGACGAAATCGAAGAACAAGCTGGGCTCGGGCGGATCCGCGCGGCATAATCGACGACGCGGCCGGCGGGCTCGATCGAACGCGAGCCGAGGTCGGCCGGATGCGATCCCCTTGTCGTGGCGCGGGCGTCTCGCCTTCATCCCGTCGCCCAGGCCGACGCGCGCGGGCCGCCCCGCGCCGCCAGATCGGGGGGCGGCCCCTCCGGCCCCCGCCGACGGACCACGGTCGACGCCCGTCGTCGCCGCGCGAGGCCTCCCGCGATGCCGCGGCTCGGCACCACCCCCGGATCGGAAGCGATCCGCGAGCCCCGAGGACCTTCCCATGTTCCCCATCGTCGAGGCCGAGTTCCTGGCCCCCGACGTCAAGCGATTCGTCGTCGAGGCCCCGCGCGTGGCGCGGAAGCGCCAGGCCGGTCAGTTCGTCATCCTGCGTCTCCACGACCGCGGCGAGCGAATCCCGCTGACGATCGCCGACTCCGACCCCGACCGCGGCACGATTACGATCATCGTCCAGGGGGTGGGCAAGACGACGAAGCTGCTGAACTTGCTCGGCGCCGGCGACGCGATCCTGGATCTCGTCGGCCCGCTGGGGACGCCGTCGCACGTCGAGGACTTCGGCACGGTGGTCGTCATCGGCGGCGGGCTCGGGGCGGCCATCGCCTATCCCACGGCGAAGGCCATGAAGCAGGCCGGCAACCACGTCGTCGCGATCGTCGGCGCCCGCAACAAGGAGCTGGTGATCCTCGAGCGCGAGATCGGCGCGATCAGCGACGAGCTGCTCATCGCCACCGACGACGGCTCTCACGGCCGCAAGGGGTTCGTCACCGACGTCCTGCGCGACCGGATGGAATCGGGCGGGCCGATCGACCTGGTGCTGGCCATCGGCCCCCCTCGGATGATGCAGGCCGTCGCCGAGGCGACCCGGCCGAGGGGGATCAAGACCGTCGTGAGCCTGAACTCCCTGATGGTCGACGGCACCGGGATGTGCGGCGGCTGCCGCGTCCTCACCAACGGAGGGGCGAAGTTCGCCTGCGTCGACGGCCCGGAGTTCGATGCCCACGAGGTCGACTTCGAGGTCCTCGTCCGCCGCAACCGGACCTACGCGAAGGACGAGGCCGATTCGCTGAAGCGGTTCCTCGAACGCCCCGAGGCCGAGCTGGCGAAGGTTCGCGAGTCCTGCCGCCTGGAAGAGCGACATCCCGAGGCCCGTTGCGAGGCCAGCCGATCATGAACGCCAACGACACCGAATTCGTCCCCCAGCCGCGGCCTTCCAAAAAGGAGCGGATGAAGCTCCCCCGCCAGCACATGCCCGAGCAAGACCCCGCGCGGCGGCGGGAGAACTTCGAGGAGGTCAACCAGGGGCTCACCGTCCTGGGCGCCGCCGCCGAGGCCGCGCGCTGCATCGAGTGCGGCGACCCGAAGTGCATGCGGGGCTGCCCCGTCGGCGTGAAGGTCCGCGAGTTCGTCGAGCTGATCGTCGCCGGCGACGTCCTGGGCGCGGCGGCCAAGATCCGCGAGGACAACATCCTCCCGGCGGTCACCGGCCGCGTCTGCCCCCAGGAGACCCAGTGCGAGGGGTGCTGCATCCTGGGGAACAAGTTCGAGCCCCTGGGGATCGGCTACCTCGAACGGTTCGTCGCCGACTACGAGCGCCGGCACGGCCAGGTCGGCCTGCCGGAGATCGCCCCGCCGACCGGCAAGAAGGTGGCGATCGTCGGCAGCGGCCCCGCCGGCCTCAGCGCCGCGGGGGACCTGATCCGGATGGGCCACGCCGTCACCGTATTCGAGGCGCTGCACGAGATTGGCGGCGTGCTGGTCTACGGCATCCCCGAGTTCCGGCTCCCCAAGGCGATCGTCCGCCATGAGGTCGACGCCATGCGGGCGATGGGCGTGGATTTCCAGACCAACGTGGTCATCGGCCGCACCGCGACGATCGACGACCTGATGACGGAGGAGGGTTACGACGCCGTCTTCGTCGCCACGGGCGCCGGGCTGCCGAAGTTCCTGGACGTGCCGGGCGAGCACCTCAACGGGGTCTACTCGGCCAACGAGTTCCTGACCCGCGTGAACCTGATGCGGGCCGACGCCTTCCCGGAGAGCGACGAGCCGGTCTACGACTGTCGCGGCAAGGACGTGGCGGTCGTCGGCGGCGGCAACACCGCGATGGACGCCGTCCGCACCGCCTGCCGCCTCGGCGCCCGGACCAGCTACCTCGTCTACCGCCGCTCCGAGACCGAGATGCCCGCCCGCGCCGAGGAGCTGAAGCACGCCAAGGAGGAGGGCGTCACGCTGATGTGCCTGACGAACCCCGTCGAGTTCCACGGCGACGCCGACGGCTTCGTGAGCCGCATGCGCTGCGTCCGTATGGAACTGGGCGAGCCCGACGCCTCCGGCCGACGCTCGCCGGTGGTCGTCCCGGGCTCGGAGTTCGACACGCCGATCCAGATGGCGGTGATCGCCCTGGGGACCTCGGCCAACCCGCTGGTGCAGTCGACGACGCCCGACCTGGCGACGACCCGCAAGGGCTACATCGCCGCCGACCCGGAAACCCTCCGCACCTCCAAGCGCGGCGTCTTCGCCGGCGGGGACATCGTCACCGGCGGCGCCACCGTGATCCTCGCCATGGGCGCCGGCCGCAAGGCCGCCGCGTCGATCCACGAATATCTGACGACCGACGCGTGGGCGGAAGTCGGCGAAGCATGACCCATCGAAGGCAGGCGGCCGTCCCCTTTCCCGCCAGGAGAGGGGAGCCGCGAGCCCGCTGGGAAACATCGCCGAGGAGAGTGCATCCCCCCTCTCCCCTCGTGGGAGGGGAAAGGGGAGGCTTGTCCCTGCTCATCTCGCAAGGATTTCGACCACGGCCATCACGATCACCGGGGGGCGAACGAGACGTCCTGGAACAGCTCGGCGCGGAGCCGGTGCATGATGGCGACGAACGTCTCGCGCTCGTGCTCGGTGCCGAGGCGGGGGACGAGGCCCTCCATGCGCTGGGCGAGGAAGCCCCAGGCGACGGCGAGCGGCACGCCGGCGGATCGCGCGGCGGCGGCGAGGCGGCGACAATGGCTGATGAACAGCCTCTCCCGCCGGCAGGTCATCCCCGGCAGGGTCACCACGAACACGCGAGAACGAATGAAGTCGATCCGTCGTCGATCAGGCGCATGCCTTGACATCGGCAGCTTCTCCACGTCGGCGATTCCCTCGCCGGGAAGAATCCTTCAAATCGACGCCCGACAAGGCGGGCGTCGGTCCCTGGAGAGTAGGGCGAACTTCCAGCGGTCAACATCGACCGCCGGCCAACTTGGCTTGAAGGAGCAGGGTGAGAATCGATCAGGCGGGAGGGTGATCGAACTAACCCGCGGAGTGTATCGACGTAATCATCGTCGATTCATCGTGGAGTGGAGGATAGGGGATTTGAACCCCTGACCTCTTGCATGCCATGCAAGCGCTCTCCCAGCTGAGCTAATCCCCCGAATTTTTCGGCGTTGAGCCTGGGATGACGGCGACGTTCGTCTTGGCGACTCGTGTCTGCTCGTCACAGGTGAGATATTACCGGGAGCGTCCCCGGAGATCAACGGCGATCGGCGCGAATTTTTCGAGTTCGTCCCCAAGTCCTTTCCGGGTCATCACATGGCGTCCGGCGGCTCGACGTCCGGCCCCTGGATGGAGAAGACGCCCTCGTAGCCGCGGCTGGGGGTTCCGGAGACTTCCTCGAAGATGACCTGGCAGATGCGCAGGCCTTTCACCAGGCGGACGGTCAGCGGGCCGGCATTCCAGATTTCGAGCTGGATGGGGTTGCCGACGAATCCGGGGTCCTCGGCGCGGAACCCGAAGCCTGCGTGGATGGTCGGCGCGGTGACGTGGACTCCCAGGCCGATCCGGGCCAGGCTGGACTTCCCCTCGACCCGCGCGGCGATGCGGGCGGCGTGGGGGAGTTGCAGCTTCTCGACCGTCCAGCCCAGCAGGAACATGCCGGGCTCGACCTCGAAGCCGTTCGTGCAGTCTTCCTCCGCGGCGTGGGCCGACGCCAGCTCCGTGGCGCTGAAGGCGACGTCGCAAGGGTCGACGACCAGGCGAGGGGCGGTCGGGCAGGGGGGCCGCCAGACCTGGAGCCGGGCGTCCAGCCGCAGGTCCAGGGCGGTCGACGACCACGCCTCGGCCGAGAGGTCGCCCGGCGACGGCGTGATCCGCACCTGCCCCCTCTCCAGGGCGGTCGCGATCTCCCGATCCGAGAGGATCACGGCTCGGCCCCCGCGCCCGGGGCCTCGATCCGGTGCAGGTTCTCCCGCCAGACCCACAGCCGGTTCGTGCCGCCGTCGGACTCGTGCGGCAGCTCCACCAGCGCGAGCCGCTTGGCCTCGTCCACGCCGATCAGCCCGACCGGAAGATAGTGCTTGCCGTCGACCTCGCCGATGAAGCCCTCCTCCACCCGCAGGTGGTGCCGACGCCCATAGACGTCCGGCACCGCCACCGTCCGCTCCGAAGGCCGCAGCCCCGGCCCCACCTCGCAGAGGGCTTCCCACATGGCCCAACCCCCTCCCAATCGCCCCAGGGTCAACATGCACGCCTGAACAGAATAGCGACCTCACCCCGCGAGGGGAAGGGGGTGCCGGGGCCCCTTGGCCGCCGGCCGGTCCCCGGCCGGGGAGCCGCCGAAGATGAGTTCGTTCGCCGCAAGGCCACCCATCATATTATCTCTTAAGGCCATGCAAATCCAGGACTTACATTGAACGCACATTGGGTTCGTTCGTCGTTTTCGAATCGGTTTTCGCAGGCTTCTCGTGTCGCCGCCGTGGCCCAAGGGTCTTGAGCCGGTCGACCGCGGGCCGGGCGAGCCCGTCAACACCGCCTACTCCTCTCGCCTTATCTCATATCGAAGCTCGGCGAACGCTTCGCCCAGCCTCTCGACCGAAACGAGCCGGAGCGACGGGCTCGCGATCCTGCGCGGCAAGAGAGGGGCCCCGCGGCCGAGCGTGACGGACGTGACCTGGACGACGATTTCGTCGAGAAGCCCATGGTCGTGGAACTGGCCTGCCAACTCGCCGCCGCCGACCAACCAGACGTTCTTCCCGGCCGCAGCCTCAGCCATCTCCCGGTGCGCCGGGCGGACGTCGCCCCGGACGAATCGCATGTCGGCCTCGGGCACGACCCGGGGCGAGCGCGAGGTGAACACCCACGTCGGCTGCGCATAGGGCCATGGCTGGGCGTCGACAGAGCCGGGGCGTACGTGGTTGTCGAGGAGCCACTCGTAGGTCGTCGACCCCATCGCGAGCGCCCCGACGCCCTCGATGAACTCGTGGTAGCCCGGCCCCGGCTCGCCGAACTGGAGCAACCAGTCGAGCGAGTTGTTGGAGTCGGCGATGAAGCCGTCGAGGCTCGTCGCCGTGTAGTAGATGGTCTTCATGGCCCCCGACGCGATATCGCGTGAAACGCCGCGCATGCCTACCCGGCCAGGGTCTGCGTCGTCGTCCCTCAATCTTCGATGACGGAGGGGCGTGGTTCGGGAGCAACTCCCCGGTTCACCACGCCTCCCCGCGACAACGCCGCGACCGGAGGGTCGCGGACCGGACGGGCGTCCTTCAGATCGGGACGCGGCCTGGCGTGGGCATTCCTGTCGTCAGACGCCCGGAATGCCGCCGAGGCGCATGATCCCTCACCTAGTCGTGCTACACAAAACCACTCTCGGAAACGTGAGACGCGGTTCTCACGCGACAAGCGGGACGCTGATCACCAGCAAGCCCCAGGCGCCCATCGAGTTACGTCGCGGACCTTCTTTACGGAATTCCGATTCCCGGTCCTGATTCGGGGACATGGCGCGATTGATTCCCTGGATTCCCCGCCGAGGCGGACGACTGGAGGATCCGGATGGCCCGGACCTTTCGACCCGGCCATCGTGCGGGGAGGGCCATCGGGCCGTGACGTCGGCGGGGCGATCGACGCCTTCCGTCCCTGGGACGACCTGTCGAACGGTCCCGCAGGCTGGGCCTGGCCCCAGCCTGCGAGAATATCCCCGCATCCCTCGCCCGCCCGCCTCGCGTCAGGCGCTGATGGAGCGCTTGTCGACGGCCAGGGCGGCTTCCTTGACGGCCTCGCTGAGCGTGGGGTGGGCGTGGCAGGTGCGGGCGACGTCCTCGGACGAGCCGCCGAACTCCATCACGGTCACCAGCTCGGCGATCAGGTCGCTGGCGCGGGGGCCGACGATGTGCGCGCCCAGAAGTCGGTCGGTCCTGGCGTCGGCCAGCAGCTTGACCATCCCCTCGGTCTCGTCCATCGCCTTGGCGCGGCCGTTCGCCATGAAGGCGGACTTGCCGACGCGGTACTCGACCCCCTTCTCCTTGAGCTGCTCCTCGGTCTGGCCGACGCTGGCCAGCTCGGGCCAAGTGTAGACGACGTTCGGGATGGTGTCGTAGTCGACGTGGCCGGGTTTGCCCGCCAGGAGTTCGGCGAAGGCGACTCCCTCGTCCTCGGCCTTGTGGGCGAGCATCGGCCCGGCGATGAGGTCGCCGATGGCCGAGACGGTGGGGACGTTCGTGCGGAAGTACTTGTCGACGGGGACCTTGCCCGACTTCGGGTCGACCTCCACGCCGACCTCGGCCAGCCCCAGGCCTTCCGAGTAGGCCCGACGGCCGACGGAGACCAGCACCTTGTCGGCGTCGAAGGTCAGGGCCTTGCCGTCCTTGTCCTCCGCCGCGACCTTCGCGCGCCCGGCCTTGTCGACCTCCGCGCCGGTGACCTTGGTCTCGGTGAGGATTTCGAGGCCCTGCTTCCTCAGGCTCTTGCGGAGGTGCTCGCCGATCTCGAAGTCGGACGAGGGGACGATGCGGGGGAGGAACTCGACGACCGTGACCTTCGCGCCCAGCCGGTTCCAGACCGAGCCCAGCTCCAGCCCGATCGCGCCGCCGCCGACGACAAGCAGGTGCTCGGGCACCTTGTCGAAGGCCAGGGCTTCGGTGGAGCTGACGATCGTCTTGCCGTCGAACGGCATGAACGGCAGGTTGATCGGCGCCGAGCCGGTCGCCAGCAGGACGTGCCCGGCCTCCAGGTCGATCGTCTTGCCGTCGTTGCCGGCGACCTGGACGGCGGTGCCGGAGACGAGCCTCGCCGCGCCGAAGACGGGGGTGATCTTGTTCTTCTTGAACAGGTAGGCGACGCCGTCGGTGAGGCCCTTGACCACGCCGTCCTTGCGCTTGTGCATGGTCGGCAGGTCGATCTCCAGGCCGGAGACCTTGATGCCGTGCCGGGCGAACTTGGCCGCGGCCAGGTGGTAATACTCGCTGGAGTCCAGCAGGGCCTTGCTGGGGATGCAGCCGATGTTCAGGCAGACGCCCCCCAGCGTCGCCCGCTTCTCCACGCAAGCGACCTTCATCCCGAGCTGCGCCGCCCGGATCGCCGCCACGTATCCCCCGGGCCCCGCCCCGATCACCACCAGGTCGTACCGTTCCGCCACCGAGGGTCCCTCGTTTCTGAGCTGTAGGCCGCGCCGTCTGAAACGTCCGGAGGGCCCATGATAATCAACCTCCCCCCCGCGTGGGAGGAGGCGGCCCTGATGCTCGGGCGAGCGGCGAGGGTGGGGAGTCCGCGAGGACGGCTCAGGCCCGTCCCGACCAGTAGCCCGCGCGCCGCCTCGAGTGGGCCACGGCGAGGATTGTCGCGAAGTCTCTGTCGACTCGGTAGATCAGGCTGTAGGGGAATCGCCTCAGCGAGACGTACCGATGGACCTCGTCACAGCGCGGGAACATCAATGGATGAGCTTGGATAGATTCGACCGCCTCATCGAACGCCGCCTCGAATCGATCCGCCGCCTGGGGACTCCGGGCGAGATACCAGCCGAGGGCTTGCTCGTATTCGGCCTCGGCCTCGGGATGGAGCGATACCTCAATCACGAGCCCGGCCTTCGAGACGTCGACGGACCCGCCCGCGGACGACCGACCACGAGTCGAGGTCAACCGTGCCCGCCTCGACCTCGGCGGACCGCCGGCGGGCTTCCTCCAACCAAGAAGGGTGGAATGGCGGCTCGGCGGAGGGTGCCTGGGAGGCCAGCAACGCCTCAACGAATTCCAGGCGTTCCTCCTCCGGCAAGGCCAACGCAGCCTGGAGTAATTGTTCGGTCACCGGGTCCATTGGTGCGTCTCCGGTAAAATCTATCGCCGCGACTCTTCTTCGTCGGTCGGATACCTCACCGTCCACTCCCCGCGATGGGCCGATTCCACGAGGTCCATCAGGCGGATGGGCACATGGGCCTTCCGCGCCCACCACGGCTTGATGAACAACCAAAGGGGGTTGCAACCCTCGGGCCCGGTGTGATGATACCAACGGAAGCCGTCCACGCGGACTTCGAACTTCTCCGCGAAATCGTCCACCAGCTCCCACACGTCGTCGCCGTAAATGCGCGCATCGTCGACCACGTCCGTGTCGGAGGCCATGTCCATCGGCAGCCACGAAATCTGCTCGTGGACGAAGGCCCGAACCCGCTGTTCGAGATCGTCCATCGGTGGAAGCCCCCGGCGTTGAAGCGTGTTCAGGCGTGACGACGCGAAAGCCCCGGCCGTCCCCGCGTGGGGGCCGGCCCGGGGCCTTGGATGGTCGCGAGGCTCGTCAGACTTCGAGGAGCAGGCGCTCGGGATCCTCGAGGCATTCCTTGATGCGGACGAGGGAGCTGACGGCCTCGCGGCCGTCGATGAGGCGGTGGTCGTAGGAGAGGGCCAGGTACATCATCGGGCGGATGACGATCTGGTCGTCGACGACGACGGGGCGCTTCTGGATGGCGTGCATCCCGAGGATGCCGCTCTGGGGGGGGTTGAGGATCGGCGTGGAGAGGAGCGAGCCGAAGACGCCGCCGTTGGTGAGGGTGAAGGTCCCCCCCTGGAGGTCGTCGACGCCGATGGCCCCCTTGCGGGCCTTGTCGGCGAACTCGGCGATGGCCTTCTCGATGCCGGCGAACGACAGCTGGTCGGCGTCCCGGATGACCGGGACCATCAGCCCGCGATCGGTGCTGACGGCGACGCCGATGTGGTAGAAGTCGTTGTAGACGATCTCGTTCCCCTCGATCCGGCCGTTGACCGCGGGGAACGCCTTCAGGGCCTCGATCGACGCCTTGATGAAGAAGGACATGAAGCCCAGGGAGACCCCGTGGGCCTTCTTGAACGTCTCCTTGTACTTCGCGCGGGCCGCCATGACGCGGCTCAGGTCGACCTCGTTGAAGGTCGTGAGGATGGCGGCCGTGCGCTGGGCCTCCACCAGCCGCTGGGCGATCCGCTGCCGCAGGCCGCTCATGCGCTCGCGGCGCTCGCCCCCCGCCGGGGCCGTCGGCCTCGGGGCGGCCGGCGCGGGGGCCGGCGTCGGCGGGGCCGGCGACGGGGCGGCCTTGGCCGACGCGCCGGCCTCGACGTGGGCGATCACGTCCCCCTTGGTGAGCCGCCCCCCCTTGCCGGTCCCCTCGACCTGGGAGGCGTCGACCCCCTCCTCGGCGACGATCCGGCGCACGGCCGGGGAGAGGTGGCCGGAGGCGCCGTCGGGGATGGCGTTGGCGGGGGCGTCGGCCTTCGGCGCGTCCTTCGCGGGGGCGTCGGCCTTGGGCTTGGCCTCGGCCTTGGCGGGGGCGGCCGAGGGGTCGATGACGCCGACGGTCGCGCCGATGGCGACGACGTCCCCCTCGGCGGCCTGGACCTTCAGCACGCCCGACGCCGGCGCGGGGACGACGTTGCTCGCCTTGTCGGTCTCCAGCTCGTACAGGGGATCCCCCGCCTTGACGGCCGAGCCGTCGGCGACGAGCCACTTCGCGAGGATCCCCTCGGAGATCGATTCACCCACGCTGGGGACGCTGATCGGGACGGCTGACATCGTTCAACGGGCTCCTTCTCGCGACCCGGCGGCGACCAGGGCGCGAACGGGGGTGGCGGAGACGAGATGCGGCACCGCGGCGCCGACGGCCGCCTCGACCAGCTCCGACTGCTCGCGGTCGTGGACCAGCTTGGAGCCGGTGGCCGGGCTGGCGCTGGCGTCCCGGCCGACGTACTGGAACTGGAAGCCCATCAGCTCCTCCAGCCGCGGCGCGACGAACGACCAGGCGCCCATGTTCTGCGACTCTTCCTGCACCCAGGCCCAGTCGCGGACCTCCGGGTAGGCGGAGAGGACCTTCTTCAGCTCCTCGGCCGGGAACGGGTAGAGCTGCTCGACGCGGACGATGGCGACGTCGTCCTGCTTGCCGACCTCCGCCCGCTTGGCGACGAGGTCGTAGTAGACCTTGCCGGAGCAGAGCAGCAGCCGGGTCGCCTTCCTCGGGGCGGTCGGGTCGTCGAGCACGTCCTTGAAGCCGCCGACGGTCAGTGCCTCGATCGGGGAGACGCAGTCCTTGCGGCGGAGCAGGCTCTTGGGGGTCATCACGACCAGGGGCTTGCGGAAGTCCCGCCGGACCTGCCGCCGCAGCATGTGGAAGTACTGCGCCGGGGTGGACGGGTAGCAGACCTGGATGTTCTCCTCGGCGCAGAGCTGGAGGAACCGCTCCAGCCGGGCGCTGGAGTGCTCCGGCCCCTGGCCCTCGTAGCCGTGGGGTAGGAGCATGACCAGGCCGCTGCCGCGCCCCCACTTGGACTCGGCCGAGGCGATGAACTGGTCGATGATGACCTGGGCGCCGTTGGCGAAGTCGCCGAACTGGGCCTCCCACATGAGGAGCATGTTGGGCTCGTCGAGGGAGTAGCCGTAGTCGAACCCGAGGACGGCGGCCTCGGAGAGCATGCTGTCGTAGACGCAGAACTGGGCCTGCCCGACCTCGAGGTGGTTCGGCCAGACCCAGGGGCGGCCGGTGAGCTGGTCGATCAGGACGGCGTGCCGCTGGCTGAACGTGCCGCGGCGGCTGTCCTGGCCGCTGAGGCGGACGGGGGTCCCCTCCATCAGCAGCGCGCCGAAGGCCAGCGCCTCGGCGTGGGCCCAGTCGATCGGCCCCTTCTCCTCCACGGTCTTGACGCGGTTCTGGAAGATCCGGGTCAGCTTGTGGTTGGGCGTGAAGCCGGTCGGCGGGGAGGCGGGGACCGCGGTGATCCGCCGCAGCACGTCGAGGGGCGCCCCGGTCTCGACCGGCTCGAACGAGAACTTGGGGGTCAGCTCGGACCACGGGCCGGTGGCGAAGCCGGGGGGGACGGCGCGGGGCTCGATCCCCTTGCGCTTGACCTCCTCCAGCACCTGGCCGAGCTTGTCGGCGAAGGTCTCGGCGAGGGTCTCGGCCTCCTCGCTGGTCATCTCGCCGGCGGCGACGAGCCGCTCGGTGTACATCTCCCGGATGGTGATCCGGTTCTTGATGTTGTCGTACATGAGGGGCTGGGTGAACCCCGGCTCGTCCCCCTCGTTGTGGCCGTGGCGGCGGTAGCAGACCATGTCGATGACCACGTCGCGGCCGAACCGGTGGCGGAACTCGGTCGCCAGCTCGGCGACGTGGACGACGGCCTCGGGGTCCTCTCCGTTGACGTGGAAGATCGGCGCCTCGATCATCTTGGCGACGTCGGTGCAGTACCGCGACGAGCGGCCGTCGGCCGGCGCGGTCGTGAAGCCGATCTGGTTGTTGACGACGATGTGGATCGTCCCCCCGGTGCGGTAGCCGGGGAGCTGCGAGAGGTTCAGCGTCTCGGCCACGAGCCCCTGGCCGGCGAACGCCGCGTCGCCGTGGATCAGGATCGGCGCGACGAGCTTCCGCGTGTCGTCCTTCCGACGCCGCTGCTTGGCCCGCGTCCGCCCCTGGACGACCGGGTCGACGGCCTCCAGGTGGCTGGGGTTGGGGGTGAGCGTCAGGTGGACGGTCCGCTTCTCCTGGGTGACGTGCTCGGCGGAGAAGCCCAGGTGGTACTTGACGTCGCCGTCGCCGGCGACCGTCTCGGGCATGTTCCCCTCGAACTCGCTGAAGATCACGCCGTAGGGCTTGTGCAGGACGTTCGCCAGGACGTTGAGCCGGCCCCGGTGGGGCATCCCCATGACGATCTCGCGCACGCCCAGCGAGCCGGCCCGCTCGATGATCGCGTCGAGCAGCGGGATGAGCATCTCGCCGCCTTCCAGCGAGAATCGCTTCTGGCCGACGAAATTCTTGTGGAGGAACGTCTCGAACAGCTCGGCCTCGTTGAGCTTGTAGACGATCCGGCGCTTCTTCTTAATGTCGAAGCCGGGGCTGTTGCGGGTCGGCTCCATCCGCTCGATGAGCCAGCGGCGGATCTCCAGGTTCCGGACGTGCATGAACTCGACGCCGATCGTCCGGCAGTAGGTGTCGCGCAGGACGCCGAGGATCTCGCGCAGGGTGCCGTGGTGCTCGTGGCCGAGCTTGCTGTAGAAGTCGCGGTCGAGGTCGGCCTCGGAGAGGTCGAAGTTCGCGAGGTCGAGCTGCTCGTCGGCCTGGCGGCGGGCGAGCTTCAGGGGGTCGAGGTCGGCCAGCGTGTGGCCCAATTCGCGATAGGCGTCGACCAGCCGCGTGACGGCCTTCACCGCCTGCTGGGCCGGCGGCGGCGCGTCGCCGTAGGGGGCGGCCTCCGGCCTGAGCGACTCCGCGCCCAGGTCGTACCCCTCGAAGAAATGTCGCCACGACTCGTCCACCGAGCCGGGGTCGTCCCGCCACCGCCGCTGATACTCTTCGACCAGGTCCAGGTTCGCCCGGCTCACCGCCGACGTGCGTGTCATCGAGAAAAATCTCCTGGCCGCCCCGGGCGCCAAGGCCTGCGGGGGGGCCGCGGACTGGACGAGGGTTGGACGAAACCGGGGGAGAGGTCCGATCCGCGCATGCGGGCGGCCCGCCGGATTCGGGGGTTCGACCATTCCCGTCGGCGCGCGCGAGAGCCCGCGGGACGCCTCATGCTCCCCGCCGACCCCCTCGTCACGCCCCGGCCGCTCCGACGCGGGCAACTCCGTCGCCGCGGCGTCATAGTCGCTCGATCCAAGATCGGTTCCCGAACCTCTCGGCACGCAGAGTTTCGAGACGATCTTGAGGGAGGATTGACGTCGCGGTGAGGACGGTGGAGTGCGACCACGCCGAGCGGATCGATTCGATTAGGATTCTACGGCGCAGCGGGATATTCCTCAAGAACTCCTCGTGCGTCCGCCCCCCTCTGTACGCCGGTTGGCGCGACGGCGTTTGCAGGTAGCGGGCGATCCGTGCGATTGTAAAATCGTACATGATCGTCGCATGCACCATCACCCGCCGTCGCAACCTCCGCTGGGCGCTTCCGGAAAATTTCCTGTCGCCGACGACAAGATCCCCAGACCCCCTAACTTCCACGCCCGGCTCGCGCGCGCGCAGGGCCTCGGCGACGACTCCAAGGACGTAGCCCTGCGCGCCTTCCACCGTGGCGAGGGGCGGCGCGTGCTCCGTCGGCAGGACCACGGTGACGTTCAGGGCGCCCGGCCCGATCACGACCGTCCCCCCGCCGCTGGCCCGCCGCGCGATCGTCGCGCCGTCCTCCCGGCAGCGGTCGACGTGGACCTCGTCGTTCAGCCGCCGCGACGACCCCAGGACGACGGCGTAATCGGGCTGCTCCCAGAACCTCAGGATCGGCCCCAGGGATTCCTCGTCGGCCTCCACCAGGATCGCCTCGTCGAGCGCGAGGTTGTCGTGGACGGACTGGAGGGTGAGGAGGTCGGGATCTTGGAGTGGCATGGGGAAGGAGGCGGTCCAGGGTCGTCGCGGCGGGTGCCCGCCGCGACACGGTCATGCGGAGCGTGGGACGCGCGTCCCCTCTCCCGATCGGGAGAGGGGGCCCATGGCGCCGCGCGCGGTCGCCGGGTTTGGGGGCGGCGAGGGCTCGTCGCCCGCGCGGCCGGCGACCCAGGCTCGCCGCGACGTTCTCAGAAGTCGTCGGCCTCGATGCGGAAGACCGTGTGGCACTCGGTGCAGGTCTTGTTGATGGTGTTGAACTGGTCCTTGGCCTCCTTCTGGTCGGAGTCGGCCTTGTCGGCGATCTCGGCCAGCTTCTTGGCCTCCTTCTCCCAGGCGTCGCAGAGGTCGTCCCACTTCTTCTCGGCGTCGGTCACTTCCTTGGCCTTCTTGGCGGCCTCGTTGTGGGGCTTGGCCTCCTTGGCGAGCTTCGCCCACTCCTCGGCGGCTTCCTTGACCTGCTCGCGCGACTTCTTGTAGGCCGCGACGTTCCGGACGCCCTTGGTGAGGACGGCCTTCTGCTTCTGGACCTTTTCCATGATCTCGCCCAGCTCGGACGTCTCGTCGGCCGAGCCGGTGAAGGCGGTGGCGGACAGGCCGAGGCCCAGGGCCAGCGACAGGCTGAACGCCAGCGTGATCCACTTGCGCGTCATGTACGGGTTCTCCATCAGGGCCGGTGGTGGGGTGGGGGGCCGTCGGGGACGAATAAAGGGGTAGGCGCGATGGTCCGGGCGGACATCGCCGATCGACCCGGGGAACCCTAATCTATACCCCCCGCGGGGCTCGATCAAGCACGGCGGCCCGCGCGTCGCGGCGGAGACGACTTGCCGCGACGCCCCGGCCTCGACGATGATCCACCGTTTGCCCTCGGCGCGTCGGCTTCGGGTCGGCCCCTCCATTTGCCCCAGCTTCCGGACGGACATGAGCGAGCCACTGGACTATCGATCGGCGGGCGTGGACCTGACCACCTATGACGAGACCATGGCACGCCTCCCGCCGCTGATGCGCCGGACGTTCACGCCCCGCGTCATGGAGTGGAAGGACGGGTTCGCCGGGCTGTTCCGCCTGGACGACAAGATCGGCCTCCTCTCACGCACCTACCGCGACCCGATCCTCGTCGCCTCCACCGACGGCGTCGGCACCAAGCTGAAGCTGGCCGTCGCCACCGGCCGGCACGACACCGTCGGGATCGACCTGGTGGCGATGTCGGTCAACGACTGCCTCTGCGCCGGCGCCGAGCCCCTGATCTTCCTCGACTACGTCGCCATGTCGAAGGACGACCCCAAGCTCACCTCGAGCATCGTCCAGGGGATCAGCGACGGCTGCATCGAGGCCGAATGCTCGCTCATCGGCGGCGAGACGGCCATCCTGCCGGACTTCTACCAGCCCGGCGAGTACGACCTGGCCGGCTTCTGCCTGGGCGTCGTCGACCGCAAGCAGTTGCTCAAGGGGGAGGAGATCCGCGCCGGCGACAAGGTCATCGGCCTGGCCTCGTCGGGCCTGCATTCCAACGGCTACAGCCTGGCCCGGAAGATCGTTTTGGACCACGCCGGGCTCAAGCTGGACGACCGCGTGGAGGAGCTGGGCCGGACCGTCGCCGACGAGCTGCTGACCCCCACGCGGATCTACACGAGGCCGCTGAAGGAGGTCTACCGCCACTACCGCGTCAAGCGGATCATCCACGGCATCGCCCACATCACGGGCGGCGGCCTGATCGACAACCCCCCGCGGATCCTGCCGCAAGGCCTGGGGATGCGGCTGACGAAGGGCTCGTGGGACGTGCCGCCGGTCTTCCCCTGGCTCCAGCGATTGGGGGGCGTGGCCGAGGAGGAGATGTTCCGCGTCTTCAACATGGGCATCGGCCTGGTGATCGTCGCGGCCGACTACTACGCCGAGTCGATCGTCCGCCACCTGACCCGCAAGGCCCAGATCCCCGCCTGGATCATCGGCGAGGTCGTCCCGGGCAACCGCGAGGTCGCGTGGGCGTGAGGCGGGGAGGGTGCCCGCCGGGGGTGCCCCCGCGCGTCCTCCGCATCGGCATGTAGGGGCGCCCCTCGCGGGCGCCCTCGCGCCCGACGTCTCGTCGATGGCCCCCCTCCCGGATCGATTCGGGGAAACAATCCGTCCCTTCGGCCCCCCGGGCTCGTATAATAGTCGGACCTTTCGTTGGGGACGGCGCGCACATCAAGGATCGGCCAGGGGGACGGACGTCATGACGGTCGGCGCCCAGACGCGGACGCAGGGCAAGCTCCTGGACTACAAGGAGTTCATCGACCACCAGATCGCGGCCACGCGGCGGCGGATCAAGATCACGGATCTGGTGACGTCGCTGCTCATCCTGGCCGTCGGGCTCGCGGCGACTCTGCTGGTGGAGGTGCTGCTCGACCACGCCTTCGGCCTGCCGGCCCTGGTCCGGCAGATCATCCTGTTCGTCGGGGCGGCGGCGGCGATCGGCTTCATCGCCATGAGGATCGTCCGGCCGCTGCTGCTGTCGATCAACTCCGTCTACGCCGCCAAGACAATCGAGGGCGCCGACCCCGAGATCAAGAACAGCCTGATCAATTACCTGGAGATCAGCCGCGACCCCGAGCGGGTTTCGAAGCGCGTCATCGCGGCGCTGGAGTCGCGGGCCGTCGCCGACCTGGCCCACGTCGAGGTCGACGACGTGGTCGACCAGCGAAGGGCCATGCAGCTGGCCTACGCCCTCTGCGGCGTGATCGTCGCCTTCTGCCTGTACGCCGCGTTCACCCCCAAGAGCATCCTCGATTCGACCAAGCGAGCGTTCCTCGCCGACATCGTCCGGCCGACGAACACGAAGCTCGTCAACATCAAGCCGGGGGCCGACGCCGAGCTGTCCGAGGTCGTCGCCGGGACGCACGTCCCGTTCTCGGTCGACGTCCAGGGGGTCCGCCCGGAGAAGGTGCGTCTTCACTACAGCGCCGACGGCGGCAAGTTCTTCGCGGTCAAGGACTTCGAGCCGGGCAAGAATTACTATGACCCGTGGTCGATCACGCTGACGAACGTCCAGCAGAGCCTGGACTATTACGTCACCGGCAACGACGCGGAGTCGCTGCGTTACAGGCTGAAGGTGGTGCCGGCGCCGATGGTCGAGTCGGTGTCGGTCGACTACGAGTTCCCGCGTTACACCGGCCTGCCCCCCCGCGTCGACGTGGAGGGGGGGCACGTGGAGGCGATCGAGGGGACCATCGTGACCGTCCGCGCGCGGACCAACGAGCCGGCGCGGGCGGGCTCGCTGAACCTGGCGGCGGGGGCCTCGGCCGGCATGGAGGTCGACGGCCCGGACGCGAGGTCGCTGGTGGGCAAGTTCAAGGTCGAGAAGACCGGCACGTACACGATCAATTTCCGGACGACCGGGGGCCAACTCAACCCCAACCCGGTCGTCTACGACATCCTGGCGCTGCCCGACCGGCCCCCCACAGCGCGGTTCGTCCGGCCCGAGCGGTCGGGCGTCCGCGTGCCGTCGAACCTGCCGGTCGAGTTGATGGCCGCCGGCGAGGACGACCACGGCCTCCGGGACGCCACGCTCCACCTCCTGCTGGGTGACGATGCCCTCCCGACGAAGAACCTCCTGGACGGCAGGCCGGCCGAGCGGACCTTCGAGGTCTCCGAGGTCCTGGACCTGGAGAAGCTCAACGTCCCCCCCGGCTCCACCCTCACCTACTGGCTGGCCGTCCGCGACAACCGCGAGCCCACCACCAACCGCGTCGAGACCCCGCGCTGGACGCTGGAGATCGGCGACCCCGTCGCCCCCGAGGACAAGGAGGAGATCGAGCGGGAGCAGGCCGAGGAGCGCGAGCGTCGCGAGGAGGAGGCCCGCCAGGCCCAGGCCGACCAGCCCCCGCCCCCCGCCGACCAGCCCCCGGACCAACCCCCAGCCGACCAGCCCCCGGACCAGCGGCCGCCGGACGGCGAGCGGGGCGAGAGCCGCGGCCAGGGCGAGGCCCAGCCCGACGGCCGCCAGGCCCCCGACCGAGGATCGTCCGCGCCGAACGACCAGCGTCGCGACCCCGGCGCCGAGCCCCGCCCCGGCGAGCCCGGCCCCGACGACCGGACGGCCGACGACCAGCAGCCCGGCCAGCCCGGCGACCCCGCCGCCGACGAGCGGATGCGCAAGCTGGAAGACGCCCTGCGCCAGAAGGGCCTCCTGAACAAGGACACGCCCCCTGCCGACCGCCCCGGCGATCCGGGCGAACGGGGCGCGAACGATCCGATGGACGCCCAGCCCGACGACGCCGGCGAGCGTCCTCGCGCCAACCCTTCCGACGCCGCCCCGGGCGCCAAGCCCCAGCAGCAGCCCCGCGGTTCCGGCGCGAACGACCCCGGCTCCGAGGTCAACCGCGGCGAGCGCGACCCCAACGCCGCCAACGACCCCGGCCAGCCCCAGGAACAGGAGTCGCGTTCCGGCCAGCGCGGCGAGAACCAGGCCGGCCAGCGCGGCGAGAACCAGCCCGGCCAGCGCGGCGAGAACCAGCCCGGCCAGCGCGGCGAGAATCAGCCGGGCCAGCGCGGCGAGAACCAGTCGGGCCAGCGCGGCGAGAACCAGTCGGGCCAGCGCGGCGAGAACCAGTCGGGCGAAGCCGGCGAGCGCGACAAGGCCGGCCAGGATCAGACCGGCGCGCCCGGCGCCAATGAGCCCGGCCGGCCCGGCGAGAATCAGGCAGGCCAGCGCGGCGAGAATCAGGCAGGCCAGCGCGGCGAGGGCGAGTCCGGCCAGCGCGGCGACGCCCAACCCGGCCAGCGCGACGAGGCGCGGCCGAACGAGCCCGGCCGCCGCGGCGAGGGCCAGCCCGGCGACGATCAGACCGGCGAAGCCGGCGCGAATCAGCCCGGCCAGCGGGGCGAGGCCGGACAGCGCGACGAAAATCAGCCGGGCCGGCGCGGCGAAGGCCAGGCCGGCCAGGATCAGGCCGGCGAAACCGGGCAGCGCGGCGAGAACCAGCCCCGACAGCGCGGCGAGAATCAGTCGGGCGAGGCCGGCGAGAGCCAGCCCGGCCGGAGCGGTGAGAACCAGTCGGGCGAGGCCGGCGAGAGTCAGGCGGGCCAGCGCGGCGAAAATCAGCCCGGCGAGGCCGGCGAGAACCAGCGCGGCGAGGCCGGGCGGCGCGGCGAGACGCAGGCGGGCCAGCCCGGCCAGGAGCAGACCGGCCGGCGCGGCGAGAAGCAGCCCGGCGAGGCCGGCGAGCGCGGCCAGGCCGGCCGGGATCGGACCGGCGAGCCCGGCGAGAATCAGGCCGGACAGCGCGGCGAGAATCAGCCCGGTCGCCGCGGCGAGGGCGAGTCCGGCCAGCGCGGCGAAGCCCAGCCCGGCCAGCGCGACGAGGCTCGGTCGAACGAGCCCGGTCGGCGCGGCGATGGCCAGCCCGGCGACGATCAGACCGGCGAAGTCGGCGCTAATCAGCCCGGCCAGCGCGGCGAGGCCGGACAGCGCGACGAGAACCAGCCCGGTCGGCCAGGCGACCAGCGGCCGGGCCAGCCTGGACAGCCCGGCGAGACCCAGCCGAACCAGCCCGGCCAGCGCGGCGAGGGTCAGCCTGGCCAGCGTGATGAGAATCAGCGCGGACAACCCGGCGCGAATCCGCCAGCCCAGCCCGGACAGCCGGGTCGGCCGGGGGAGCAACGGCAGCCGGGCCAGCCGGATGGGGGTCAGCCTGGTCGACCGGAGGAAGCACCGCCGGCGCGGCCGGGACAGGAGCAGCCCGGCGAGGAACAGCCGGCGCGGCCGGGCCAGGAGCAGGCCGGTCGGCCGGATGACAAGCAGCCGGGACGACCCGCCGAGGGCCAGCCCGGACAGCGCGACGAGGACCAGGCGGGTCGGGCCGACGAGAATCGGCAGGGTCAGCCCGGTCAGCGTACCGAGGACCCGCGCGACCGGCGGGCTGACGGCACCTCGCCCGACGCCCAGCGGGGAGAGAAGCCCGAGGGCCGGCAGCCGGGCGATCGGCGCCCCGGCGATCCCGAGGCGAAGCCGGGCGAACCTCGCAAGGATGACGCCGGCCAGGAGAAGTCGCGCCGCGACGATCCCGCCGGCGCCGAGAAGGCCGACTCGAACGCCCAGGCCGACGAACGCGCCCGGGAGCGGAACGCCCGCCCCGACGGCTCCGAGGAAAAGACCAACGCCGACGGAGCCACCGACTCGGCCGAGCAGTCGGACCGAGCCGGCCAGCCCGAGAGCAAGGATGCCCAGGCCAAGGCGCAACCCAAGGACTCCAGGTCCCGCGCCCGCGAGGAAGAGCCGGCCGCGGCCAAGAAGGAGGAAGACGAGGCCAAGCCCGACGCGAAGAAGGACGAGACCAAGAAGGAGAAGGAATACCCCACGCACCGCTCGCGGGATCCCGAGAAGCCCGACGAGAAGCGGCCGGAGCCCGAGGAGGAGCCGGTCGACGAGCCCTCGCCCCGGGACGAGCGTCAGCCCTCCCGCCGCCCCGACGACGCGCGTGCTCCCTCCGATCCGTCCATGTCGCCTTCCGCCTCGGGCAGCCCGTCCGCCGACCAACAGGGACAGCCCGGTCAGCAGCCGGGGCAAGGCAACCAGCCGGGTCAGCAGCCCGGGCAGGGTAATCAGCAGGAACAGGGCAACCAGCCGGGACAGCAACCGGGTCAGGGTAATCAGCCGGGTCAGCAGCCCGGTCAGGGTAATCAGCCGGGACAGCAACCGGGACAGGGTAATCAGCCGGGACAGCAACCCGGTCAGCGGCCGGGCGAAGGCAACCAGCCGGGTCAGCGGCCGGGGCAGCAACCCGGTCAAGGCAACCAGCCGGGGCCAGGTAACCAACCCGGTCAAGGCAATCAACCCGGCCAGGGCAGCCAGCCGGGGCAGCAGCCCGGCCAAGGCAATCAACCCGGCCAGGGCGATCAGCCTGGCCAGGGCAGCCAGCCCGGTCAGCAGCCCGGCCAGGGTAGCCAACCCGGTCAGGAGCCGGGGCAGGGCAACCAGCCGGGGCAGCAACCCGGGCAAGGCGATCAGCCGGGTCGGCAGCCCGGTCAGCGGCCGGGCGAAGGCAATCAGCCCGGACAGCGGCCTGGGCAGCAGGGCCGTCAGCCCGGACAGGGGAATCAGCCCGGTCAGCAGCCCGGGCAGGGCGACCAGCCGGGACAAGAGCAGCAAGAAGGCGGCCAGGGCCGGGGCGAAAAGGGTCGTGATGGCGCGGGCTCGCCCCATGCCGCTCCGACGGGAGGCGGGCAGGGGGCCGGGGTGCCGCCGGCCGTCCCCGATCAGCCCGACGAGCCGATGGAGCCCACGCCCGAGCGCGACGGCGTCGGGGAGGACACCGTCGCCCCGCGCGACCGGCCCCAGTCGGATCTCGTCCTCCGCACCGTCCGCGACCTGCTGGAGAACCAGGCGGACACCTCCGACCTGGAGGCGGCCACCGGGATGAGCCGGACGGAGATCGAGCAGTTCGTGAAGCAGTACGAGCGGATCGAGTCGGGCCCCGCCGGGCCGGGCCGCGAGATCGAGGTCGAGCCCGGCGCGTCCGGCGAGGACGCCCGCGCGGCGTCCGACCTGCCGGGGCTCGGCAACCACTCGATCTCCACCCGCGCCCTCAAGGACCGCGGGTCGATCCCCCAGGACGAGATCCGCGACAACCAGGAGGGCGTCCGCTTCGCCCCCCCGCCGGAGTTCCGCGGCAAGATCGAGGGCTACAAGAGCGCCGTCTCCCGCTCGCGGGCCGCGACGCCCCGAAGCGCCCCCGCCCCCCAGGGCGGGACGCGCTGAGACGTCCCCGACGGCCGGGAGTCCGGGGAGAGCCCGTCACTCCTCGCCGGGAAACCGCCCTCGCATCCGGTAGAGGGCGACGAGGGCGCGGTCGAGCATCCGCTCGCCCGCGCCCAGGGCGATCGGCGCCATGCGAGGATCGGCGCCATAGCCCCCCTCGGCGGCGGCGTCGATCGTCGGGAAGTAGAGGAAGTGGCCGTTGCAGCACCCCAGGACCAGGGCGTGCGGCAGGTCCGCGCGATCGCGGAGCCGGGTCGCGTGGCCGTGGAACGGCTCGCCGGGGAGGCCGACCAGGCCGATCGAGTCCCCCAGGAGCGCGGTCGTCGTCTCGGGCCGCATCCCGCCGGCGAACTCGGCCGCCAGGTTCTCCACCAGCTCCGGGAAGAAGATCCGGCCGTAGATCAGCCGGTTCAGCGGATTGGCCAGGTCCAGCCGCGTCCCGAAGTCGTGCGACTCCGTCGTCACGGCGATCGTCGGCGCGACGGGCTCGGCGGTCGCGGCGGCCTCGGCCAGCGCCAGGGCCTCCATGCCCAGCGCCCGGCCGAACTCGTCGGGGCCGCGGACGTCCGGCGGCGGGTTCGGGCTCATGTCGCCGCCGGCCCCCTGGAGGAAGAGCGCCGGGGCGTTCAGCCGCCCCTCGATCGCGGCGCGCATGGCGCCGGGGAAGTCCGCGGAGAACGTCAGGTCGTCGGCGGGCCGCATCACCGGGTGCGCGGCGAAGTTGACCAGGAGCGCCAGCGGCGAGCCGTCGGCCCGGTCGACCCGGATGACGGTCAGCCGGGGGTCGGTCGATTTCGGGTCTCGCTTCGAGTGGCGGTTCCGGTTCATCGGGACGTCCTTCCCCGCCGCGCGGATCGAGGCCGGCTCAAGGCGGTCGTCGGCCTCGGCGACGGTCGCGGCGATCTTCGCCGGAAGCTCGCGGGCATAGGCGACGGCCGCGTCGAACTTCCCCCGGCCGCGATCCGGCTCGTCGGTCAGCTCGATCACCGGGCCGTGGTGGGTGTGGCTGCCGCAGATCATGACGCCCGCGAACCCGCGCGGGGCCAGGGCCTCGCGGATCGCCGCCATCATGGCGGGGGTCGGGCCCCGGCCCAGGTCCAGGGCGACGACCGCCAGCTTCGACCCGCCCGCCTCCAGCACGATCGCCCGGGCCAGCAAGGGGTCGCGGACCCCTTCGGAAGGGGCGTCCCGCCGCGAGGCGTACCCCCACAAGGGGACCGGGGCCGAAGGGGTTACGTCGCGGGTGGCGACGCCGGCCCGGAAGGTCGACGCGGCCTCGCCGGCCGCGGCGAGGGTCGTGATCAGGGACAGGATGGGGGCGGCGATCGATGCTTTCATGACGATCCCTCCGGGCCGAAAACGGCCCACGCGACGGCCGCGCCCCTTGCACGGGGGCCGGCGCCTAGTAAAATAGTCCGACCGCGATCGCGCGGGATGCACGTCTCGGACGCCGTGGGGGGGGAGCCGTCGGGCCCTCCGCCCCGCGTTGCAGGACAGCGATCGGGCGGAACGTCGCCCTCATCCGTAAGACGAATCATCATACGACCAGTCGGACGTCGGCGCATCCGTCGGCCCGCGACCCGCGAGACCACGCGGGGGGCGGGGACGATCCGCGGCGGCGGACGCCCCGAGGATCGGCGGCGTCGCACCTTCTGATTGCCAGGCGGAGGCCCGGTTCATGGCGGAAAAGACCTCGGACTCACCCGTGCGGATCATCGGCAGCCGGGAGCTGCACCAGAACCTCCCGGGGATCCTGCGCGAGCTGGAGAAGGACCAGGTCCGCTACGTCCTGACCGTCCACGGCAAGCCGCGAGCGGTGCTGATCGGGGCCGAGCCCTACCTGAGCATGATCCAGGGGGGGCGGAAGGCCAGCGAGGCCCTCGTCGGCCTCCAGCTCACGGCGCTCCTGGGGGGCGACCTCGGCGCGGTCCCGCTGGACGACCTGGAACGGGCGCTGGACCGCCGGGGCGAGTGACCGGCCCGCCCCGGCGTCCCCGGATCACTCGGGCTCCACGCCCGCCCCCGCCGGCTCGATCGCCTTGCGGGCCTTCATCTTGGCCCTGGCGAACTCGAAGACGGCCGGCAGGACCGAGACGACGATGATCGCCACGACCACCAGCTTGAAGTTCTCCTGGACGATCTCGCTGCCCGCGAAGACCTTCCCGCCGATCAGGAACATCGCCACCCAGATGACGGCGCCGGTCACGTTGTACAGGGCGAACTTGCCGTAGTTCATCCGGCCGATCCCGGCGACGAACGGGGCGAACGTCCGGACGATCGGCATGAACCGGGCCAGGATGATCGTGATCGCGCCGTACTTCTCGTAGAACTCGTGCGCCTGGATCAGGTGGCGGCGGTTCAGCAGCCGCGAGTCCTCGCGCGAGAAGACCTTGGGCCCGACGTAGCTGCCGATGGCGTAGTTCACCGCGTCGCCCAGGATCGCCGCGACGATCAGCAGGGTCATCAGCGGCATGAGCTTCACGGGCGAGTCCGGGTGCGCGGCGACGGCCCCCGCGGCGAACAGCAGCGAGTCCCCCGGCAGGAACGGCGTGACCACCAGCCCCGTCTCCGCGAAGATGATCGCGAAGAGGATGACGTAGAGCCACGGCCCCACCGCCTGCGCGAGCTGGTTGAGCGACTCCGGGCTGAAGTGGATCACGAAGTCGAAAAGCTGTCGGACCAGGTCCATCATCGGCTCCAAGGGGGGGCGTTCGGCGAGGCGGGGTGGCGGGCGACGATCCGTCGCCGGGGGCTGTGGAACTCCGGGCTATCTCGATTCGTCGCGCGAGCGGACGGGGAGGCGGACGTCGCGGATCCCGGCCGCGTCGCAGGCCGAGAGCACGTCGGCCAGGTCTTGATAGGCCAGGTCGGCCCCGCCGCGGACCATCACGCCCTGGTTGGCGTACCGCGACCGGGCCCGGCGGAGCAGGGCGGAGAGGCCGTCGAGGTCATACGCCCGGTCCCCGATCGCCACCCTGCCCGACGCGACGACGTTCACCACGATGTCGTCGGGGGCGGCGGTCAGCGGGGCGGCGTCGGCGACCTCGGGGACCTTCACGGCGAACTCGCTCTCGTCCCAATCATAGAGGCGGGTGGCCGCCATGAAGAAGACCAGGAGGCAGAGGATGACGTCGACCATCGGCGTCATGTTGATGTACGGCGCCTCGTCCGGCGACTGTCGGCTGCTGCAAAGCATCGTCGGCCTCGAAGAGGGCGGATCCGTTCCGGGTCAGACGACGCGGGTCTCGTGCGAGGGCCGGGCCGCGTCGCCCGGCGGGGGGCCCAGGGGGATCCGGCGCTCGACGGCGGGGGGCCGGATGTAATCCCCGGCGACCATGTCCACCACCTCCCGGGCGTGCTCGTCGACGATCCGCGTCAGCACGTCCACCTTATTAAGGAGGAAGTAGTACGACGCGACGGCGACGACCGCGATCGCCAGGCCGAACGCGGTGGCGACCAGGGCCAGGCTGATCCCCTGGGCCAGCATCTCGCCGCGCTGGGGGCCGGCCTGGCCGCCGAGGGCGTCGAACGACTGGATGATGCCAACGACCGTCCCGAGAAGGCCCAGCAGCGGGCCGAGGGTCGCCATGCCGCTGAGGACGCGGAGGTTCCGCTTCATCTCCACGACCTCGCCCGCCGAGTCCGACGCCACGATCTGGCGGATCTCCGCCCCCGGGCGGCCCCAGGCGCGGACGGCGTGGCCGAAGACCCGGCCGGCGACGCAGTCGTGGGCCTTGCAAAGCTCCAGGGCCCGGTCGCGATCGAGCTTCCCGGCCGCGAGGCGCTCCAGGAAGCGGTCGACGAAGTCCGCCGGGGCGACCCGCTTGCGACGCAGCGCCAGGAGCCGCTCCAGCGCGAACCCGACCGTCACGATCGAGCAGAAGGCCAGCGGCCAGAGCAGGGGGTTCGCCGTCAGCACCAGCCGCCGCAGGGCGTTGCGGTCGACGCCCGGCCTGGCCTCGCCGGCCGGGTCGGGGGCGGCGGCCGTCGTCGGCTCGATCGCCGGCGCCGCGGCCGGGACCGGGTCGGGGGGGGCCGACGCCTCCTGCGCGCGGGCCGTCGCGACGAGGCAGGCGAGGGCGGCGAGCAGTCGGAGGGACGTCGATCGAGGGCGGGGCATCAAGGGGTCTCCCTCCGGTGGAGCGCTCATCCTGGCGGCGACCAATCGTGAATTCTAACGGTCGCGCCGATCCTGTCAATCGCCGCGAGCCCGCCGAAACCTTTCGGGCCCACCGAGTTTGGCTGGGATCGGCCGCCGTTTCCGGGTATGGTATGGCCGGGATTCAACCTTGGTTCAATTCTCGTCCCTCGGAGGACGCGCCATGAGCGGCCCGGCCCACGATCATCCCCATGCGTTCGGCGGCCTCCACGCGCGGGAGCGGGAGGGGCTCGTGGTCGCGAGTCGACGAGGGATGCTGAAGGCGAGCCTCGCGGGCCTGGCCGGGCTGACGCTGCGGGATTTACTCCGGCTGAGGTCGACCGCGACGGCCGCGGGGGTCCGGGCTCCGGGGTCGAAGTCGGTCATCCTTTTGTGGATGGCGGGGGGGCCCAGCCAGATCGACACCTGGGATCCCAAGCCGGACCGGCCGCTGGAGAACCGGGGGCCGTTCGGCACGATCGCCACGAAGCTGCCGGGGGTCCGCGTCTGCGAGCACCTGCCGAGGCAGGCGGCGATGCTCGACAAGTTCACGATCATCCGATCGGTCGACGCCCGCCACAGCAACCACGAGCCGAACAAGGTGATGCAGACGGCGAACCTCGACGCCGAGCCGAGGGTCTCGCCCAGCAAGGACCTGTACCCGGCGATCGGGTCGATCGTGGCGAAGCACCACGGGGCCAACGCGCCCGGGATCCCGCCGTACATCGCGTTCCAGACCTCGCGGTCGCACGTCGCCTACGCGGGGCACCTGGGGAGACAGTACGACCCGTTCATCGCCAACCAGGCGTGCAAGCTGCCGATGGTCGACCTCGTCGGCAAGGAACTCGGCAAGACGTCGCCGGCGGGGTTCTTCCAACTCCCCCGCGGGATGGACCAGGACCGGCTGGGCTCGCGCCGGGCCCTGCTCGACGACCTGGACTCGCTGCGGAGGACGCTGGACCACTCGGCCGACGTGGCGGCGATGGACCGCTACGGCCGGGAGGCGATCGAGCTGCTGGTCGGCAGACGCGCCCGGGAGGCGTTCGACCTGGAGCGCGAGCCCCAGGCGGTCCGCGACCGCTACGGCAAGCACCTCTGGCATCAGCAGGCGCTTTTGGCCCGTCGGCTGGTGGAGGCGGGGGCGGCGTTCGTGACGCTGGACCTCAGCTACCACACGGCGTCCGGTACATGGGACAACCACGGCGACAACATCCCCCCGTATGGCGGCATCAGCAAGGGGCTGCGACCGCTGCTCCCGCTCTTCGACCACCTCATCACGACGCTGGTCTCCGACCTGGACGAGCGCGGGCTGCTGGACGACGTGCTGGTGATCGCCATGGGGGAGTTCGGCCGCACGCCGAGGATGGGGACCCAGGGGAGCACCGACGGCCGCGACCACTGGAACGCGGTGATGTCCATGTGCATGGCAGGCGGCGGCCTGCGGCACGGCCAGGTGATCGGCTCCACCCAGTCCGACGGCGGCCACATCAAGGACCGGCCCGTCACCCCCAGCGACCTCGCCGCCACCATCTACCGCCACATGGGCGTCCCCCTGGACGCCACCTACCAGGACCCCGACGGCCGCCCCATGTTCATCGTCCCCGACGGCGGCGAGCCCCTCGCCGAGCTGTTCTGACCGCTCCCGGAGAGATGGCTCCGTTTGGCTTCGTTCGCGCGCCGAGCCTTCGCGTGGAATCCATGCAAGCCACCCTGATAAAATGACTTAGATCGAAAACGACTTGGCTTCGTTCGTCGTTTTCGAAGTGGTTTTCGCGGCCTCGGGATCGGGGCTGGGGACCCGCGTCGCGATCCAGGACGACCCCCGACGCGAAACGTCTTCCTCCCTCGCGCGGGAGGACAGACCGCGAAGCGGTTAGGAGAGGGGGACGACGAGCACGCGGGCCGTCGGGATTCGGAAGCCAGTCCGACCGGCTCGGGATCCCGACGGCGATCGCGCTTGGCTTCCCCCCCGTCCGGCCCTCCGGGCCACCTTCCCTCGCGGGGACACCGTCGGAAACACCACGAAGGAGGAGTCCATCCCCCTTCTCCCCTCGTGGGAGAAGGTGGCCGACGGCCGGATGAGGGGGCCATCGCGGAAGCACGCGGTCGCGCCCCCCCTCATCCGCCCCTCCGGGGCACCTTCTCCCACGAGGGGAGAAGGGATGATAGTCGTTGCCCGTGCCGTCATGTTTTCGACGAAGCACCACCCAGGGAGAAGGGGTGCGGAGTTGGCTTCGTTCGCGCGCGGCCCATATCGCGAATCACGACGCAAACGTTCTTCCAACAAGGAAATGCGACAAAATCCCGTTGGCTTCGTTCGTCGTTTTCGAATACGTTTCCAGGCCCGCCGTGGTCGGCCCGCGAGCCGGGTCGCGACCCGACTTGCAAACGACCCTCATCGTTAACCCCGACGGTCCACCACGGGGATTTCCATCCTCGCGCGACGGCGGGAGGGCGAAGGTTTGTCTGGCCTTCCGCTGATCCGTTCGAGTTGTCAAAGAGCATCCCGTCTCCGATATGCTCCGCGGGCGGACGGCCGGGATTCCAGGTTTTCGAAATATTTGTGCGAATCCGCCCGGGATCCTCGATCGTCGACCTTTCCGGGGCGCGGGGCGGCCTGGTCGCGGCCCCGTCCGGCGGCACCGCCGACTTGACTTAAAATTCACAATCTAACGCCAAATCCAGTCATCCCGATATTGACGCCCCCCCCCCGCCGGATATAGTCCCCACCATCAGGGCCTTGCATGCAACTACGTCATGCCGCGATAAGGATCGGGAGCGGCTTTCCGCGCGAGCGGGACGGCCTCGAAGTGTGAGGAGGGGCCCTGGGGATCGCCGGGCGTCGGGGACTGACCGCGAGCGGTCGGGGCCCCGAAGGCCGAGCGACGATCCCGGACGAGACACCCGCGAGACGTCACCCGCCCGACCGGGCGGGGCGTCGACGACGCGGGCTGTCGGGACGGTTGCGACCCGGGACGGGTCGCCTTCAATCGGATGAGCGTCTCTTCATCATCGGCCCGCGGCCGTTCGCGGGCTTACGCGCCCCCGCGCGAACGTCGTGCGACATCAAGGAAGAAATCATGCCGTCTCTCCGCTCGCTCGCCCGTGTCTCGGTGTTCGGAATCGTCGCGCTCGCCGGCCCGTCATTCCGGTCCCAGGCCGTCCCGATGACCGGGGTGCAACTCGAAGGCCCGCGACACACCTACACCTACTCCACGCTGGCAACGTTCAGCGACGGAGGAGCAATCGGGGGGAGCACACCCAGCGTCTCGTTCCAGGGAATCCAGGGGCAGACGGTGGAATCCGCCGCGCCGTTCCTACCGGATTCCTACCCGCGCGAGATCATGCCAGGAGCGGCCGCAGACTTCCCGTTGGGCAAACTCATCGTCACGCTCCCCGCCGAGGATCCCGCGGTCTACGACTCCGCGAGGTTCGGGATCACGGTGCGGATCGAGGCGGTCGACGGGGTCAAGCTGACTTCGCCAATCACGACCGTCCTGCAAGGCTCGCTCAAAGGCATCGTCAACGCCACGGGCGAATCCAGCCTCCGCTTTGGGCTCATCGGAGAGTCCGTGACGCCTCCTCACGCCCCTCCGGGATGGACGACGGGTGTTTTCCGCCATGCCGGGCTGACAAACTCCATCCTCGGCGTTTCCGGTATGTCGGATGGCGACATCAAATTCTCGTCGGACACGGAGATCGCCCTGGGTGCCAAGCTCATGAGCGCGACGCCCGTCAACACGCCTGAGCCCGCGACGTGGGCCGTCTTCTCCGTGGCGATCCTCGCCGCATGGCGCACGGGGCGAAGGCGGATTACTAGGCCGTGTTGACGGATTTAGCGAGCTTGCGGACGTGGATGAACCCGAAGACGAGGCGGGCCACGGCCAGGTACACGTCCTTCAATTTCTCATATCTCGTGGCGAAGCGGCGGAACTGCTTGGCCCTGGCGAACGCCCGCTCCACCCGGTTCCGCCGCTTGTACGCCTCGCGCATCTCATCGTCCCAGGGCCAGGGCTCCTTGCGGTTCTTCTTGTTCGGGATCACCGGCAGGGCGTCGAGGTCGTCCAGGACCACGTCGCGGACCGCGTCGGAGTCGAAGCCCTTGTCGCCGAGCACCTCGGCGACGGGGCCGACGGCGTCGCGGGCCTCGACCAGCACCCCCTTCGCCAGCGGGGCGTCGTTCCGCTGGCCCTCGGCGACGTCCAGGGCCACCACGCCGTCCTCGTCGCGCGCCACGGCGATCACCTTCGTCGAGAGGCCGCCGCGCGACCGGCCGAGGGCTTGCGCCGCGCCCCCCCCCTTTTTACGCCCGGCCCCCGCTGCGTGCTGGTGGGCCCGGACGATAGTCGAGTCGATCATCAGCCGGCGGGCGTCCTCACATTCGGCCCGCCCGGCCATCGCGTCGAACAGCCTCTTCAGCCGCCCGGAGTGGATCCAGCGGCGGAGCCGGTTGTAGACGGCGTCCCAGGCCCCGAACTCCGCGGGGAGGTCGCGCCAGGGGATGCCGGTGCGGGCCCAGTAGAGGACCGCCTCGAAGAACATGCGGTCGGGCAGCTCCGGCTCCGGGCCCAGCTTCGAGCGGCAGCGCTCGACCATCGGCCCCCAGACGGCCCAGATCTCGTCGGTGATCGCATATCGCATGGCGGACGGCCCCCTCCCGGTCGTCGATCCGCCTTAATGTCTTACCGCGCCAACATCCGCATCGTCAACACGGCCTAGGTCTCCCGTCACGTGATAGACGGTCGAGTCGGGCGGGCCCCGATGCAGCAGGGCTCGCTCTCCCGTAGTGCCTTCCAACTCCATCGAGTCCACATCTAGGAGCCATCCCATGCGATTGCGCGCAAACCGTCGTACGAAGCGGTGCCTGGTCCCGATCTCCCGCTGCTTCGTCCCGGAGGAGCGGTCTCTGCTGACGACCTTGGTCGCCGTGATCGACGACGGTGTGGACCTGTCGTCGTCCAACCCGGATCTCCCGTACTACGATTTCACCTATGCGTACGACGCCCAAAGCAAAGAAGCGGCCTCGGTGTACGGCCAGTCGGTCGTCGCGGCTCCCTCAGCAGTCGGCCACGGTCCGACGGTTACGAAGACCATCGTCGAGGGGATTAAGGACGCAAAGGCGCAGCCTGGAGCGGGCAACGTCGACGTCAAAATCATGCCCATCAAGGTTACAAACAGTGATGGTGCCATGCGGGCGATCTACTGGGCGGCGGATCACGGGGCGTCCGTCATCAATTTGAGCCGGGAGTATCGCAACGGAGAGCCGACGCTCTCGGACTGGGATCCGGCGTTGAACGGTGACCGGCTCCATAACGCCATTAAGTACGCCGAAGATCGCGGCGTGGTCTTCGTCGGCGCGGCAGGCAATGAAGCCGGCGACGTCGACGCCTACTGGAGGTTTCCGCAGCACTCCGACCATCCGACCTTCTATTATCCTTCGACCGACCCCGCCCCAACGAACCTGGTGATCGCCGCCGCCGTGGACACGTCGGGGAACCTGTCTTGGCAATCGAACTGGGGCCCCAACCAGGTCGACTTCGGTTCGATCTCGGGAACCAACACGGAAGGCCTCACCTCGTACGCGGCAGGCTATACCTCCGGAGTTGCCGGGGTCGTCTCTGCCCTGATGCCGGCCAATCGAACCGCCGTCTCCGTCAAGAATGTGCTCATGAGCACGGTGACGCCCAAGTCGCAGTCCGGTAAAGGGGCCTGGAGCGTGACGGGCGGGAACCTCAACGTGGCCGGCGCCGTGGCCGCCGTCGCCGGCGCCGCCGCCACCGCCCCCATGTTCGTGGACGACGGCCAGACCGCGGCCCAGGGATTCAGCAAGGTCGGGAACTGGACGCCGTGGAGGGGACCGGCTGGGAGGGGACGGTCTCGTCCGCGCCCTCGGGGGACGGGTCGTCGAAGGCGACGTGGACCTTCAACAACCTCCCGACCGGCGTGTATCAGGTCTGGGCGAACTGGATCCAGGCGCCGACGATGGCCACGAACAGCCCCTTCACGGTCTACAACGGGACGTCCCCGCTCGCCACCGTCCACATGGACCAGACGCGGGCGCCGCTCGGCTACTACGACGGCGGCAGTTCCTGGAACACGCTGGGCGAGCGGTTCACGATCGACTCGGGGACGCTCAAGGTCGTCCTGTCCAACGACGCGACCCCCGGGGCCCACGTCGGCGCCGACGCGATCCGCATCCGCAAGGTCGGCCCGTGGATCGGCGACAATGCGCAGACCGTGGCCCAGGGGTTCTCCAAGACCGGGACCTGGACCACCTGGACAGGGCTCGGCCACGGCGGCTCGATCGCCACGGCCGTCGGCGGGGACGGCTCGACCACCGCGACGTGGACCTTCCCCGGCCTGGCTCCGGGCAAATACCAGGTCTGGGCGCACTGGGCCCAGGCGCCGACGATGGCCACGAACAGCCCGTTCACGGTGTATGACGGCGGCACGTCGCGCGACACGCTCAACGTCGACCAGACCCAGGCCCCGACGGGCGTCTACGCCGGAGGCCTCTCGTGGAAGAGCCTCTTCGAGAACGTCACGATCGACGGGGGGACGCTGGTCCTCAAGCTCACCAACGCCGGGGTCAGCTCGTCGCGGTCGATCCAGGCCGACGCGATCCGCATCCAGCGGGTGGGCCCCTACTTCGTCGACGACACCGACGGGACGACCATCTTCGACAGGACCGGGACCTGGAGCACCTGGTCCGGCGGGGCGGGCTACAGCAACACGTTCCTCTCGGCCGCGGCGGCCGACGGCCCGTCGACCGCCACCTGGACGTTCAAGGATCTCGTGCCGGGGATCTATGAAGTCTGGGCCTCGTGGATCCAGGCCCCGAGCCTGGCGACCAACAGCCCGTTCGCCATCTACAACGGCTCGACGCTGCTGAACACGGTCCCGGTCAACCAGACCCTCGCCCCGTCGGCCTACTTCGAGGGCCCGTACAGCTACGCCACGCTGGGTCAGGCGTACCTGGTCGACAGCGGGACGCTGCGCGTGCAACTCAGCACCACGGGCGTCGCCGCCGGGAAGCACATCGGGGCCGACGTCATCCGGATCAACCGAGTCGGCAACCCGTCGGGCGGGGTCGTCGTGCCGTTCTCCGCCCCGACTTCCCCCCTGGCCGAGGTCTCGGGACCGCCCGAAGCCTCGACCGAGGAGGCCGCCGCCGCGGCGTTCGATCCCGTCGCCGAGGCCGCGGCGTCCCCCCGGCGGTCGCCGTGGGCCAGGGAGACGACCGGGCGCGAGCGGATTCGCTTCGCCCCCGTCGCGGCGTCTCGCCCCTTCCGGGCCTGGGGCGACCCGGGCCGACACATGCGGCGGGCCCCGGCGGGCTCGACCGTCGTCTGACCCGCCGTCCGCCCTCGTCGCGCGGCGGCGACTCCTCTCATTCCAGGGGGGCCACCTCCGCGCGGTGGACGCGGTAGCGGCAGTCGTAGGCGCCGAGGAAGAGGGATTCGTTGGGGGTCTTCCAGTAGTCGGAGAGGCTGAGCTGGGAGGGGTCGCCGCGCCAGTCGATGACGACGTGGCCGTCGACGGCGACGCGGACGCCCGACGCGCGGACGTCGCAGACGATCGTGGCGGGGCGGCCCTTGCGGAACAGGGAGTCGCCATAGGTGGACTCGTTGCCGACGTTGCGGCCGTCGATGTTCTCCAGCGCGCTCGCGTGGGAGCCGGAGCCGGCGTAGTCGAGCAGGACCAGGAACCGCCGGCCCGCCAGGCGCTGGCCGAGGATCAGGCCGTTGGGGTCGTCGAGCGGCTCGGCGACGACGGTCAGGCGGTACTCGTCGGGCACGTCGCCGGGGAATTCGATCCGGGCGCCGGGCTGCCTGGGCGATTCGAGCCGGCCGTCGCGGATCGACCATTCGCCGGACACCGCGTCGCGGGCGGGGTCGACGCGCGCCAGGAGGTCCGTCGGC
The DNA here is from genome assembly GCF_037189885.1 of Paludisphaera sp. NCBI lineage: Bacteria > Pseudomonadati > Planctomycetota > Planctomycetia > Isosphaerales > Isosphaeraceae > Paludisphaera > Paludisphaera sp. The sequence goes on along the minus strand of NZ_JBBCIR010000093.1, from coordinate 15,288 downwards.
TCGCCGGCCGGCTCGGCGTCCGAGGTCGCCAGCGGTTCGAGCGGCCCGGCGGGGGTCGGGTTGGTCCGGGGGTCGGTCCGGACCTGGAAGTAGCCCCAGAGTTCGGCCGAGTCGCCGTCCTTCGTCGTCGCCTCGACGCGGTAGCTGACCGGCGTGGGCCGGTCGAACGCGCCGAGGGAGACCGAGCGCGGGGGCTCCGGCCCCGGCTCGCGGTCGACCTCGTGCCAGGGGCCGAGGAGTTCGGTCTGGTACCGGACCCGGCATGAGGCGAGCTGGACGCCCTCGGGCCAGTCGAGATTCAGCGTCACGGGCTCGCCGGGGCGGGGGACGGTGGGCTCGGGCAGGGCGCGGAACGCGGAGAAGAGGTCGCGGGCGCGGTCGACGGGCTTCTCGGGGGGCTTCCAGCCGAGCCGACGCTTCTGGGCCTCGTCGACCCAGGACTCGCTGATCCAGCCGTGGTACTGGCCCATGCTCATGACGTTGGGGTCGGCGGCGTCGGTGTGGGGGAGGCCGATCGGGTGGCCGACCCCCTCGTGATAGACGACGCAGTCCGAGCCGCGATAGGGGACGCGCCAGCCGTCGGCGCTGACCAGGCCCCAGCCGACGCCGCGCCCCGCCAGGTACGTCGCGCGGGCGCCGCCGGACTTCGCGCCGGGGAAGTGCTGGCCGCCGTTGTCATTGCCCTCGAATTCCGGGGGGCCGTCGAGCTGGGGGCTCAGCCGGTAAAAGTCGTCGAGCGGGCGCCAGTTGATGTCGCTGAGGACCAGGAGGATCGGGAACGCGCCGTCGTCGTCGCGGCCGAACTCCAGCGCGGAGTCGACCTCGCGGAGCGTGCGGAAGAAGATGCGGTTGGCGTCGCCGGCGCGCAGCTCGGCCGTGGAGTCGGCCGAGCGGAACGGCTCGGGGTGGACCGCGGCGCTCAACTTCGACTGGTCGCCGAACTCGCGCGCGTGGAACCGCTCGATCCGCCGGGCGAAGTAGCCCACGCGGTCGCGCCAGTCGGGGAGCGGCTCCCGGTCCCTCGGCACGAAATAGACGACGGACACCTTGATCGAACGGATGCCGTGGCGACCGTCCCAGGTCTTCAGTTCCGGCGCGTCGGGCGCGACCGCCGCCAGCAGGGCGGGGAGCAGCGCGAGGTGGAGCGTCAGGGCCGGCATGGGGATTCCCTTCGGACCTTCGAATATTGTCTTCACAATGCCCGGTGGAAAGCACCGCCGGTCACGTCGACGTGATCTCGGAGACGTCGATCAGGTGGATCTGGCGGCCGGAGCCGTCGTGGGGGGAGTCGACGGCGATGAAACGGCCGTCGGGGCTCACTCGCGGGTGGGTGTCCACTCGCCATTCGCCGGTGTACTCCGCGGGGGATTTCAGGGAGGCCAGCGGATGCCGGACTCCGGTCTTCGCGTCGAAGAGATAGACGTGCTGGAGTCGATCCCCGTCGGGGTAGGTGTCGTTGACGATCCAGCGGGCCTCGACGCCCGGGAGGTAGCTACAATGGCCGTCGACGGTCATGACGTCGCGGCCGACGACCTCGACCCGGTCGGACCGGTCCTCGAACAGGTAGAAGCGGTTCCCGTCGGACTCGTGGAGCGCCCAGGCGAGGATGTGGGTCGGGTCGCGCCAGATGAAGTGCGAGGTCATGCCCGAGGGGTTCAGCACGAACAGGTCGGAGCCGTCGGGCTTGCAGGTGATCATCCGGGTGAGGTGGGATCGGTCGCCTGGCCCTTTCCAGCGATGCAGGAAGACGAAGCGGCCGCCGTCGGGGGCGACGAGCAGGTGGTTGAACCAGTGCTTCGCCCGCTCGGGAGGGGTCGTCGGCTTCAAGAGGAGCCCGTCGTGGGGGAGCCTGGCGACCTCCTCGAACGAGAGGATCAGCTCGGACTTCCCCGAGGCCAGGTCGATCCGGTGGATGCCCTGGTCGTCGGGCGCGCCGACGTCCGGGCGCGGGTCGGGGACGCCCGCGTAGCCGTAGCCGGGGCGGGTCGCGTGCAGCCTCCCGAACTCCGGGGCGACGGCCCAGGTCGCGTCCGGGCTCACCGCGTAGATCGGCGCGGGGATCGTCCGCGACGCCCCCGTCGTCACGTCGAGGACGCGGGAGACGAAGCGGTCGCCTTCGCGATCATTCCAGACGACCTCCGAGCGCGAGCCGGGGAGCCACTGGAGCATGCAGCCCTGTTGCCAGTTCCACGCCCGCGACCGCCCCAGCTCGATCCAGCGGTCGCCGTCGTGGAGGTCGACCATGCCGACGACGATCTCGTCGTCGGGCCGGGGCGAGCGATGCTCGAAGTCCACCTCCATCCCCAGGAGGAAGCGGCCGGACGGGTCGAACTCCAGCTTGTCGTAGTAGCCGAACCAGTGGTGCTTCGGCCCCTTCGTCACCGCCCGGATCGGCGGCCCGGCCGCCTTCGTCTTCGCCCCCGCCGTCGCGCCCAGCCCGCGCCCCGCGACCGCCAGCCAGCCGGCCGCCGCGCCCGCGCCGCCGAGGAACGCCCGCCGATCGAATCGAGAACCATGCGATGAAGCCATGAGCGTCGAACCTCCTCGCCCCGGATTTTCGCACGTCCGCGCGGCGGCGTCACCCGGCTTGCGGCGGTGGTCAGTCCTCGATGGTCTCCAGGTCGGCCCAGGAGAGAGAGGAGAGCTGGGGGCGGGCCTGTTCGGCATCGGCGACGACGACGGCGACGAGGGCGTCGGGGTCCAGGCGGCGGCGGGCGGCGTCGGCGACGTCGGCCGGGGTGAGGTCGGCCAGGCGCGCGGGGAGGGACTCCAGGTAGTCCAGCGGCAGGCCGTGGACGAAGACGTTGGCGTAGCGGCTCACCAGGGCCGACGGCGTCTCGAAGTGCCGCGCCTGGCCCTCGATCAGCGCCCGACGCGCCTCGTCGATCTCGACGGCCGAGGGGGGCCGATCGCCGAGCGCGTCGAGGAGTTCGCGGCGCGTGTCGTCGAACGCGACGTCGAGCTTGTCGGCCTGCAACGACGCCGAGATCGTGAACGGCCCCGCGCCGCGGCGGGCGTCGAAGCCGCTGCGGACGCCGTAGGTGAACCCGCGCTTCTCGCGCAACTGCTCGTTGAGCCGCGACGCGAACTGGCCGCCGAGCACCTGGTTGAACAGCATCAGCGCGTCGTAATCGGGGTCGAGCCGGGGGATGCCGACGTGGCCGAACCGGACGGCCGCCTGCGGCGCGCCGGGGCGATCCACCAGCAGGACGCGGGCCCGCGAGCCCCGCGCCGGGGGCGTGATGGGGGCCGGGGCCGCGCCGTCGCCGCTCCAGTCGCCCAGCAGGGGGTCCAGCAGCCTGACGACCTCGTCCGGGTCGACGTCGCCGGCGATCACGACGGCCGCGCGCGACGGCGAGAGCGCCCGGTCGCGGAAGGCGACGGCCTCCTCGCGCTCCAGCCCGGCGACGACCGACTCGACGCCGTCGAGCGGGTGGCGATAGGGGTGGCCCTCGGGGTACAGCGCCTTCATCAGCGCCCGGTGGCCGCGGGCCTCGGCCGAGTCGCGCTCGGAGCGCAGGCCGGCGACCGTCTGGCCGCGGATCCGCTCCCACTCCGCGGCGGGGAAGGAGGCCTCGCGGAGGACGTCGGCGGCCAGGTCGAGCGCCCGGCCGAGCACCGGCTTAAGGCAGCGGACCGAGACGTACATCCCGTCCCAGCCGCACGAGGCCGACAGCGACGCGCCCATCGACTCGACCTCGGCGGCGATCCGCTCGGCGGTCCGGGTCTTCGTCCCCTCGTCGAGCATGGACGCGACGATCTGGGCCAGGCCGGGCCGGTCGACCGGCTGGATCCCGCCGCCGCCGCGCGTCGCCACGCAGGCGGAGACCGTCGGCAGGTCGCGCCTGGGGAGCACCCAGACGGGGAGGCCGTTCGACAGCGACGCGACCTCGGGCCTCGGCGCGCGGAACGGCGGGGGCGCGAGGGCCGGCGGCGGCGTGGCCCGGTCGACCTTGGCGATCCCGGCGTCCGGCTTGCGGCCCCGGACCGTCAGGGAGACGGAGGGGGCGTCGCGATGGAGGTACGCGGCGGCGGCGTCGCGGAGGTTGTCGGCCGTCACGTTCAGGAAACGTCGGAGGTCGGTCGTGATGAGGGAGGGATCGCCGCGATAGACGTTGTAGGCGTTGAGGCGATCGGCCACGCCGCCGAAGCCCCCGGCGTGTTCGAGGGCGAACAGGAAGGCCGACGCCTTCATGGTCTTCACGCGCGCCAGCTCCTCCTCGGTCGCGCCGCGCTCGATGATCGAGGCGATCTCGTCCAGGACGAGCGCGCGGGCGGCGTCGGGGTCGGCGCCGGGGCGGAGGGTGACGACGGCGCCGAACGACCCGGCCAGCTCGCGGCCGGACTGGTGGACGCTCACGTCCTGGGCCCACTGCGTCTCCAGGACGAGCTTGCGATACAGCCGGCTGGAGCGCCCCTTGGCGAGGACGTCGGCCAGGAGCGAGAGGGGGGCGTCCCGGTCGTCGAACTGCGGGACGGTGTGCCAGGCGACATGGCAGCGGTCCAGCTCGACGCGGTCGACCATCTCCAGCGCCTTCGGGCCGTCCAGGGCGACGGTCGGGGTCCAGGGGCGGAGGGCCCTGGAGCCGCCGGGGATGGGGCCGAAGTAGCGCTCGGCCATCGCGAAGACCTCGTCCTCGGGGATGTCCCCCACGACGGCGAGGCTGGCGTTGGCCGGGACGTAGTACCGCCGGAAGAAGGCCGCGACGTCGTCGACCGACGCGGCGTCCAGGTCTTCCATCACGCCGATGGTCATCCAGGAGTACGGATGCTGCGGCGGGTACATCGCCTCGGCGAGGATCCGCCACGACTGCCCGTAGGGGCGGTTGGCGTAGTTCTGGCGGTACTCGTTCTTCACCACGTCGCGCTGGACGTCCAGCTTCTTCTCGTCCAGGGCCGGGATGAGCCAGCCCATGCGGTCGGACTCCATCGCCAGCACGCGCTCGACGTGGGGGGCGGGGATGTCGGTGAAGTAATTGGTGCGGTCGGCGGAGGTCGAGCCGTTGATGCTCGCCCCCAATGGCTGGAGGTGCTTGAAGAAGTCGCCGGGGTAGTGCTCCGACCCCTCGAACATGATGTGCTCGAAGAGGTGGGCGTACCCGCGCTGATTCCGCTCCTCGTCCTTGGAGCCGACGTGGTACCAGAGGTTGACGGCGGCCGTCGGCGAGCCGGGGCGGCGGGCGGCGATAACGTCGAGGCCGTTGGCCAGCGTCCGCTTGCGGAACTCGAAGGGGGGGGGCGTGATCGGTTCGCTCATCGCTCGGGCTCGCGGGGGGTGGACGACGGAGGCGCGCCGCCGCTCCCGAGGGGGCGGCGGGCGTAGTGTAGCGAGCCCGGAGGCTTCGCGGCAGCCCAAGGGGGGGGCGGAATGGGGTCACAGCCGGGGCGCGACGGGTGTAATAGCGTCGGGGACGTCCGGCCGCCGGCGTCGGATTCGTCCCGGTTTGGGAGGATACCGACGGGCCCGGCGACGATGTAAAATGGGGATGGCCCTGTGGGACGCGGGCGCGCGGCGTTAGAATCGACCTAGTTGTGCGCCCCACTCGCCTGATCCAGGCCGAGCGTGATTGCATCCCGGAATCTGGCGGCCGCTCGCCGTCGCGCCCTCGCTCGGCCGACGGGGGGCGATCCAACCGATGTTCTTGCACAAGGTCGGGCCGTGAACTGGGACGACACCATCATCGACGCCTCGGCCACCGACACCGGGATGCGTCGCCGGAACAACCAGGACAGCCACGCGACGGTCCGGGCGGCCAACGTCGAGACGTGGAGGCGGCGCGGCCACCTGTTCATGGTGGCCGACGGCATGGGGGCGCACGCCGCCGGCGAGCTGGCCAGCAAGATGGCCTGCGACCTGATCCCGCACAGCTACATGAAGGCCAAGGCCGGCGCGCCGGGCGAGGCCATCGCCAAGGCGTTCCGCGAGGTCAGCTCCCAGATCCACGTCCGGGCCGCGGCCAACCGCGACTTCGACGGCATGGGGACCACCTGCACGTCGCTGCTCCTCCTGCCCGAGGGGGCGCTGGTGGCCCACGTCGGCGACTCCCGCGCCTACCGGATCCGCGACGGCCGCATCGACCAGCTCTCGTTCGACCACAGCCTGGTGTGGGAGCTGGTCCGGCGCAACCACCTGACGCGCGAGCAGGCGAACGTCTCGATCCCCAAGAACGTCATCACGCGCAGCCTGGGGCCGGCGGAGGTCGACGTCGACCTGGAGGGCCCGCTCGCGGTGCGCGAGGGGGACGTCTACCTGCTCTGCTCCGACGGCCTCTCCGGGCCGGTCGAGGACCCGGAGCTGGGGGCGTTCGCCGCGCACTTCCACCCCCGCGACGCCAGCCGATACCTCCTGCACCTGGCGAACCTCCGGGGGGGGCTGGACAACATCACCGTCGTCATCGTGCGGATCGGCCCCTGGGTCGACCCCGAGTCGGGGGAGATCGACCAGCGGGACGCCCCCGCCGCGAAGGGCCGCGACGCCAACGGCGCCCCGCGCTCGTGGAAGGACCGGCTGCTCGCCCGGCTCACCGCCCCCAAGGCGCCCCAGACGTTGACCGCCGAGGAAGAGCACCGCTACCGATCCTGCGAGTGCCCCATCGGCGACAAGCTGCTCGACGACCTGGGCCGACTCGTCGAGGGGACGCGCGAGACCGCCATCGCGCAGGCCTGGTCGGTCGACTGGCCCCGGCTCGCGGAGCACCGCCGCAAGCTGCACGAGGCCCAGGACGCCGGACAACGCCGCCTGGTCCTCCGCGAGATCGGCGAGATGGCCTCCATGCTGGGCCAGGCCGGGCGATTCCACCGCAAGCAAGTCGCCACCTGACCCGGCCCGACGAACCTCGTCTTCCCCCCTCGCGGGGGACAGGCCGCGAAGCGGTCAGGAGAGGGGGACGACACGCGCGAGCCCTGTCGGAGTTCGAAATTCCGCTCGTCCGGCCCCGGATCCCGACGGCTTTTTCGCTCGGCTCCCCCCTCATCCGGCCCTTCGGGCCACCTTCCCCCGCGAGGGGGGAAGGGCGTTATGATGGCCCCCGCGACGGGCGGAGAACCGCCGTCGTCAAGGCCCGTCTCCAACGGATGGATCGCGCGATGCCCCACGAACCGGTCTCCGACGACACCCTGTGCTCCCGCGCGCCCGATCCCCCGCGGTCCGACACCCGGCCGGTCTCGCCGCCGATCCAACTGTCGTCGGTCTACCGCGTCGGCGGGTTGGACGAGGTGGACGCGCTGTTCGGCGGCCGCGCCGAAGGGTTCTTCTACGCCCGCGACGGCCACCCCAACGGCGCGCAGCTCGCCGACAAGCTCGCGAGGCTGGAGGGGGCCGAGGCCGGCGTCGTCTGCGCCTCGGGGATGGGGGCGATCGCCGCGACGGTCCTGGCGATGACGGAGCAGGGGGGCCGCGTCCTCCTCTCCGACGACCTGTACGGCAAGACGACCACGCTGGTCGCCCGCGAGCTGTCGCGCTTCGGCGTCCGGCACGATTTCTTCGACCCGACCCGGCCCGACACGCTCCGCGACGCCCTCGCGCAAGAGCCCGACGCGAGCCTGATCGTCGCCGAGACCCTCTCCAACCCGCTCCTCCGCGCCTGCGACCTGGAAGGCGTCGCGGCCGTCGCGAACGAGGCGGGGGTGCCGCTGCTGGTCGACCACACCTTCGCCCCGCTGTTGTGCAAGCCGATCGCCCTGGGCGTGACGCTGGTGGCGCACTCGCTGACGAAGCTGATCAGCGGCCACGCCGACGTCACGCTGGGCGCGGTGGTCGGCCCTCGCGATCTGATATCGCGGATCCGTTCGGTCGGCTCGACGTTCGGGCAGATCGGCGGCGCGTTCGACTCGTGGCTGACGCTGCGGGGGATGGTCACGCTCCCCCTGCGCGTGGAGCGGACCTCGCGCACGGCGCTGGACCTGGCGCGACGCCTGGAGGCGAGCCCGATGGTGTCGCGGGTCTCGTACCCGGGCCTCCCCTCGCACCCGGACCACATGCTGGCGCGGCGGATGTTCGGCGACCGCTTCGGCGCGATGATCACCTTCGACGTCGGCGCCTACGAGCGCGCCGACCGCCTGATCCGGGCCCTGCGCGACATCCCCTTCGCCCCCAGCCTCGGCGACGCCGAGACCACCGTCAGCCACCCGTGCACCACCAGCCACCGCGGCCAGGACCCCGAGACCCTCGAACGCCTCGGCGTCACCCCCGGCCTCATCCGCGTCTCCGTCGGCCTGGAAGACGTCGACGACCTCTGGGCGGATTTCGCCCAGGCGCTGGAGTTCGCGTAAGGCAGGCGACTTTCCACGGTTCAGCCCCGCGGCCGCATCACGGTCGGCACGCCCAGGAGGACGGCTGGAGGGTCCGCACGGGCCGGGGACCGACTCGCCGCTCCGACGCTTTGTGCGGCGGCCAACCGGCAGGCGTTCAAGGCCCTCATTCCCGTCGCATGATCGGCCCGAAACATGTGGGCTCAGCCCCGTTTCGTGGCGACAGGCCGTCTCGATGGGCATCCAGGACGCGCAGCTCGCACGCGGGACGCCCGTGGAGGTCGATCCAGCCATTGTGCCGATCGAGATCATCCCGAGATCGACTCGGCGACCTCTGGACGAAGCAGAACAACCAGATTCAGCCAACCAAAAACCACAGATTAAACGCTTTTTACACAATCTTCTTGACGTGAGACCGAACCCAAAGTATCACAAACGAACTGTTGCCGCGCCAGGGACGAGCGGAATTACGCAACGATAATCCATTGGTCGTGTCTCCCCGGACGGTCACATGAGATTGTTACATACCCTGCCCATCCTGACGGCCCTGCTCCCCACCTTGGCCGGAATCGGTGACGCACCAGCCCTGGGACGCGAGGCGCAGCCTCCGCTCAGGGGAGTGAAGTTGATCCTCGCGATCGACGCTCGCTCCAATCTGGCCGGCTTGCGCCAGATGAGCGCCGGGTTGAGCACCATGGAAGTGGTCATGAGAATGTGCGGTATCCCCGCAGAATCCATCAAGATCGATCCCGACGACGTGACGCCCGAATCGATGCTGAACGCCGTTCGCGCGACGCGCGTCGACGCCGACGAGGCCCTGCTCTTCTATTACGTCGGTCATGGAGCCACGGACCGCAGATATGGTCATTTCCTCAGCCCTCGGGGAGGACAGCGGAAGGATCTGTTGAGGAGCCGGTTGAGGGATGAGGTCCTGCGGAAGCGGGCTGGGTTGTCGATCATCCTGACCGACTGCTGCAGCAGTTCAGGGACCGCCAACTACAAGGTGGCAGGAGCTCCTCAGTTCCTTGAGGAGTTTGTCGAGTTCATGAAGGATCTGTTCTTGCGGAGCCGCGGTCTCGTGGACATCACCGCCGCCACCTACGACCCAAGCAGCGAGACCGGCGAATACGGCTGGTTCCATCCCGCGTCGGGCGGGATATTCACGTCAGCCATGGAGCGCTCGATCTTCCTCAATACGGGGGTCAACCGCCGACTGCTCGACACCGACGGCGACGGACAGGTAGGATGGGCTGAAATCTTCCCCCTCATCGTGCGGGACACGGAGCGTGGGTTCGCGGATTACAAGCGAGACGTCGCAGCGGGCAGAGTGCGTCTGACCCCCGACGAAGCGACGGAATTGGCGCGGCAGCAGACGCAGAGGCCTCAGGCTTTCTCGCTCGGCGACGTCGAGCAGCCTCGTCCCGTCGGCAGAAGGGGTGAGTTCGGGGCATGGATCGCCGACAACTATGGTTTCGGGATCGTGATCGTAGCGGTCGCGCCCGGTTCGCCCGCTAGCAGGATCGAGAGCCTCAACGGCCGAGCCACCGGGGGCAGCGGCGAGTTCATACCGGGGGACACCATCTTTGAGGCCAATGGACGGCGGATCAGCAACGTGAGCGATTTCCTGTCCACATTGGCTGATGTGGGACCAGGCGGCAGGCTTGCAGTCTCAGGCTACGATGCCTCCACGAGCTGGCAAACTACGTATCGGGCCGAAGTGATCCTCCGCTGACCCTGTGCTTTATGCGAGGGTATCGGCCGGCACTTTGTTGCCACCCTTTCGGCTGAGGGCAGAATTCCGAACGGTTTGGCTCGCCGCCGGTGCACACGCCATCCGGGGCTCGGTCTGCATGAAACCGATAAAGCGTAGACATTTTTACTACACCCCCCGGCCCCGCCGCCTCCGGCATTGAGGACACACGGTATCGTGATCGCGCCGGGCGGGTGGCGTGGTGAGCATCTTAAGTTGCGATCCCCGCCGCGCCTTGCAACTGGCCGCGGAAGGTGGTGACGGCCTGGCCGGCGATGGCGACGCGGTCGGCGGCCAGGTGGAGGCGCAGGACGCCGCCGCGGGGGGAGACCTGGTGGGCGCGGAGGGCGTCGCGACCCAGGCGGGCGGCCCAGAACGGGGCCAGGACGCAGTGGGCCGAGCCGCAGACGGGGTCCTCGTCCACGCCCACCGCCGGGGCGAAGAACCGCGAGACGAAGTCGAAGGTCGGGTCGCTCGACGGGGCCGTCGCGATCACCCCGCGCGCCGGGATCGCGTGGATCCGGCCGAAGTCGGGGGAGAGGCCGCGCACCGTCGCCTCGTCGGGAAGTTCCGCCAGGATGTCGAACCGGCTCCGGCCGGCGGAGACGACCGGGACGCCCAGCGCCTCGGACAGGGCGGCCAGCTCGGCGGGGTCGGAAACGGGGCGTTCGATGGGCTTCGCGGGGAAGTCCAGCTCGATCCAGCCGTCGACGCGGCGGGCGGTCAGGAGGCCGCCGCGGGTCTCGAACTCGGCGACGGCGTCGGGGGCGAGGTGGTCCTCCTCCCAGAGGACGTGCGCCGTGGCAAGGGTCGCGTGGCCGCAGAGGTCCACCTCCACCGTCGGGGTGAACCAGCGCAGCCGCCAGCGAGGGCCGCCGTCGATCGGGTGGAGGAAGGCCGTCTCAGACAGGTTCATTTCGCGGGCGACGAGCTGCATCCAGTCGTCGGGCGCGGGGGCGTCGAGGACGCAGACGGCGGCCGGGTTGCCGGCGAACGGGCGGTCGGTGAAGGCGTCGACCGTGGTGATGGTCGGGGTCACGGCGGGGCTCTCGATTCGGGGTCGCGGTTCAAGCGTTGGCGGGCAGGTCGCGATAGGCGAAGGACAGGAACGCCAGCGCGATGAAGCCGGCCCCCAGCCCCAGCAGGATCGCCACGTCCTGCCCGACGTGGCCGCGGCCCGAGACCGCGTCCACGGGATTATAGAGGCTGAACAGCGACGCATGTTCGGCCCAGGGCCGCCACCACGACTCCTCGAACACCGGGATCAACGCGATCACCCGCGCGATGAACCCCGCCAGCGTGAGCGCCGAGCCCGCCGTCAACGCCCGCCAGCGCACGATGTCCATCGACGAGAACCAAAGCGTGTAGCCGTACATCGGGAACGCCAGCGCCGCCAGGTTGAGCGCCGGCTCCATCAGGACGCGGAACGACGGCGGCGACTTCAGCACGTTGTAATAGGTCGCCGCGTAGGCGCCCACCGCCAGCGCCGCGGCGATCAAAAGGATGCCCAGCGACGACGCGAGCACCTGCGCCCCCAGGTAGGCCGAACGCGACACCGGCCGAGACATCACCATGTCCAGCGTCCCGCGCTCGATCTCGGCCCCGACGGCGTTCGCCCCCCGGCCGAGGGCGAACATGGCCACCAGCAGGATGATGAACGGGTGATTCCAGAAGGCCATCATGATCTCGATCGACGGCGGGTCGGCGTCCAGGCCCATCCGGCGCACCCAGTTGAAGCCCTCGCCGCTCGTCAGCGCCTGCCGGATCCGCGTCTCCTGCCGGGAGGCCACGTACACCAGCAGCCAGCCCAGGAAGCCCAGGAGCGTCGCCGACAGGAATAGCGACCAGCGGGCGTCGTGCAGGTTCTTGCGGACGAGGGTCAGGAAGGGTTTCATCGCGCGCGATCCTCGTCGTCGTCGACCGCGTCGGGGCCGTGGTACTCGTCGTACAGGGCGTGCAGGTCCTCGGTCCCGATCGCCAGGTCGGCCACCGGGACGGTCGCCAGCCAGCGGAGCAGGGGGCCCAGCTCGCCGCGATGCTCCAGCAGGAACGCCGGGCCCCGCATCCGGCGGAGCGTCAGCTCAAGTTCCTCGGGGAAGGGGGGGGGTTGGTCCCCCTCGAACCGCACCAGGAGCATCCGCAGCCGACGCCGGGCGTGCATGTCCTCGACGTGGACCAGCCGCCCGCGGCGCAGGATCGCCACGCGGTCGCAGATCGCCTCCACCTCCGAGAGGACGTGCCCGGAGAAGACGATCGTCTGGCCCACCGCCTTCGCCTCGCGCACCAGGTTCAGGACGTCAAGCCGGGCGGAGGGGTCGAGCGCGGAGGTTGGCTCGTCCAGGATCAGGACGTCGACCGGGTCGGCGAACGCCTGGGCGAGCGCCAGCTTCTGCTTCATGCCGGTCGAATACTTGCGGACCTTCTTCCCCAAGTCCAGCCCCATCACCCGATCGGCGATGGCCTCAGCGCGGTCCAGGCCCTCGCCGTCGCGCAGGCCGCTGAGGAACTTCAGGACCCCCAGGCCGGTCAGCGAGCCCGGCATCCGCAGCTCGCCCGGCAGGTAGGAGACCAGCCGACGCACCTGGAGGCCGCCGGCCCAGCAGTCATGCCCGAAGATCGTCGCGGTGCCGCGCGTCGGCCTCATGAGGCCCAGCCACAGCCGGATCGTCGTCGTCTTGCCCGAACCGTTGGGGCCGAGCAGGCCGAAGATCTCCCCCCGTCGCACCTCCAGATCCAGGTCGCGCAGCGCGTAATTCCCGCCGTAGGCCTTGGAGAGGCCCCGCGAAACGATCAAGGACGCCGATTCGGACGCCGTGGGGTGCAAAGTGCTCCGATTCCTCCCGGGCGGGCCCGGACAAACCCAAGCATGATAGCATTCAATCAACCACACGTTGATGAAATCAACGAATTACCGACGCGGGGCCTTGCCTTCTAGTTTTATTAGGCTGACAATGGGCGGACGGAAAGCATCGCCCTCTCCGCCCATCTCACCGAATCTACGACGTCGAACTCCGCGATCGACAGGACGCCTCATCGGAGATCGATTTCGGCTCGGATGGTGAAGGGGCCCGCCGTGCAAGGTCGGGCGACGCGCGGGCAATACCGCCCGCGCGTCCGGGGTGCGTGGCGACGCGCCGGAGGTGGACGATACCCCGCGGGCCCTCTTGAGGTCAATGAAGCCTCGTGGGTCGGAGGAACCTGTCATGGCGAGTCACGTCGGTCGGATGGGCGCTCCCACGGTGGGGGCGCGTGGCGGGATGATGGACGTCCATGATCCCTGGGGGGCGGCCGGATGGCGGATCAACGGCCATCCGGCGCGGCTCTTGATCTGGTCGGCGGAGGAGTGGGAGCGTCTGGACGTCAGGCCGATCGACGCCCAGTACCATCCGTTCGGGGTCTGGTGCGCGCTGAGGCTGGTCGAATAGGCGGCGGCTAGCGCGGGGCCCGCTCGGCCGCCGGCTTATCGCGCGCGCGTGGGCTCAGCACGAGCTGCACCTCGGTGCCGTTCGGGGGTATGCGCTCGGTGAAGGCGACGAAGAAGCGGTCGGCGTCGTCGGCGGAGCTGATGATCGGCAGGTCGAGGATCGAGCCGGCGAAGTTGGCGACGGTGATCAGGTCCCCGTCATCGGCGGCGTAGGTGGTCCGCTTGGTGACGGGGTCCTCGTAGAGGAGGCTGCCGGCGAAGACCCAATCGATGTCGAGCTGCTTGCCGGTCTTGTCGTCGCGGATCCAGGAGCGGGCGTCGGCCTCGCGGATCTCGTCGCCGTCCTTCCAGCGGACGGCGGCGGCGATCGGCGGGCCGTGGGGGGGCTTGTACTCGGGCTTGAAGCGGACGGGCCCCCCCGGCTCGACGCCGGTCAGGAGGAGGCCGGCGTGGATCTGGGTGGGGGGGGCGTCGGTGGCGAGGATCGACTCGTGCTCCTTGGACCCGCGGGAGCAGAGCAGGTGCTCGAGCGGCCCCTCGCGGAAGACGACGCGGCACCGGAGGATGAGCCGGCGGGGGGAGGACCTGGCGTCCAGCCAGAGGCTCCGGCCCAGGGGCTTCCAGTCCGGGTCGGGCTTGAAGACGGCGGCGGGCTCGGCCGGGTCGTCGGCCGGGTCGTCGGCCGGGGCCCGCCAGCCGAGGGGGGCGAGGCACGCGGCGGAGAGGATCAGGTGCAACATGGCGGGCTCCTCGGGCGACGGCCGGGGTCCGCCCCCGCCGCGTCGACGCCTCCAGCATGACCGCGACGCCCCGGGCGTGCAAGCCGCGGGGCGGGCGGGCGAGAAGGCGGGCGGCCGGGCTTCGAAACGGAGGGGGCCGCCGGGGGTTGCCCGGCGGCCCTGGGGTCGCGTCCGGAAGTCGGTTCGGCCGGCTCGGTCAGAAGGCGACCGAGGGGATGCCCAGCTTCTCCTCCTCCTCCTCAAGGATGATGATCCGCGGGGTGACCATCAGCATGAGGCTGGAGGTGGTCCGGCCGATGCCGACGTTGCGGAAGAGGCGGTCGATCCACGGCGTCTTGGACAGGACCGGGACGCCGTACTCGAGCCGCTGCTCCTGGAGCTGCTTGACGCCGCCGAGCAGGACGGTGCCGCCGTCGGGGACGGTGACGGTCGTGCTCACGGTGGTCATCGTGTAGTTCGGGAGCTGGAGCGTGGCGTTGATGGCCGCCGAGGCGCCGCCCAGGCCGGCGCCGCCGACGCCGGCGGGGACCGAGATGCTGGTGAAGCCGTTGATCACCTGGAAGAACGGCGACAGGCTCAGTCGGACGTAGCGACGGTCGGCCGAGACGACGGGCGTGACCTGGAGCGACACGCCGTTGGACAGCGGCGCCGGCTCGGGCATGAAGGCCACGGAGCCGGGCCCGATGATCGGCGTCAGGCGGGAGATGTACCACTGCTGCTCGCCGTTGAAGATCGTCGCGGAGGCGCCGTTGAAGGTCGTGACCTTGGGCGCCTGGAGGATGTTGTTGCGGGTGTCGCCCTGGGCGGCCGTGAGGAAGAAGTAGACTTCCAGGTCGCTGAGGAACGCCATGCCGAGCGAGGCGCCGGCGCCGGCCACCGTGTTGAACGGGGCGATCAGGTTCGCGTCCGTGTTGACGAACGGGATTTGCAGGGTCGGCGAGAAGTTGTAGAGCCCGCCCCCCTGGGTGCCCGCCACGATCGGCTGGCCGCCGCCGTTGGGCCGGTAGTTGGAGTAGTCGCGGATCGGGTTGATGAGGTAGGCGGGCGAGGCGCTGCCGCCGCCGCCGGTGGTGCCGCCGCCGACGCCGCCGGCCGTGGTGCCGCCGCCGCCGATGCCGCCGCCG
>NZ_JBBCIR010000092.1:0-6884 GCF_037189885.1 Paludisphaera sp. | reverse complement strand
TCGCGGCGGCCGGCCGTACTCGTTTCACGGCCCCGCGGTCCACCTCGCGACGTCGCGAGCCGATGGGTGACGGTTCGGTGGTCCCCGCGGCGGCTCGTGGACATCACGCCGATCCCGGCCTACCATGCCAACGGCGGACGTCGCCGCGACGCCCCACGTCGACCCTCGCGAGAGGGCGGGGGGGAGGGACTATCCGCCGTGGAGATCGGCGATGAAGCTGGTGATCGTGGGCGGGGTCGCCGGGGGCGCCTCGGCCGCCGCGAGGGCGCGGAGGCTGTCCGAGTCGACCGAGATCGTGATGTTCGAGCGCGGACCGGACGTCTCGTTCGCCAACTGCGGCCTGCCCTATTACATCGGCGAGGAGATCCGCGAGCGTCAAAAGCTGCTGGTGACGCGGCCGGAGATCCTGCGGCGTCGCTATCGCGTCGACGTCCGCGTGATGACGGAGGTCGTCTCGATCGATCGCGCCGCGAAGGCCGTGGTCGTCCGCGACCTACGCGACGGCTCCGAGTATCGCGAGTCATACGACGCCCTGATCCTGGCCCCGGGCGCCGCGCCCTGGATCCCGCCGATCCAAGGGGCGAGCCTGCCGGGCGTGCACACGCTCCGCAACCTGGATGACGTGGACCGCATCAAGGGGGCCGTGGACGCCGGCGCGAGGCGGGCCGTGGTGGTCGGCGCGGGCTTCATCGGCGTCGAACTCGTCGAGAACTTCCTCCGCAGGGGGATGACGGTCGACGTCGTCGAGCTTCAAGACCAGGTGATCCCCGTCGTCGATCGCGAGATGAGCACGCCGATCGCCGAGGCCCTGTCCGCGAAGGGGGCGGTCCCGCGCCTGCGCGACTCGGTCGAATCGATCGCCGAGGGCGACAAAGGCCTCCGATTGTCGCTCAAGTCGGGGGGGACGTTGGAGACGGGCCTCGTCGTGCTGGGGGTCGGGGTCCGCCCCGAAAATCGGCTCGCGATCGAGGCCGGCCTGGACGTCGGCCCGCGCGGGGGGATCCGCGTGGACGCGTCGATGCGGACCAGCGACCCGTCCATTTACGCGGTGGGCGACGCCGTGGAGACGCGGGAGTTTCCCTCGGGGCGGCCGACGCAGGTCCCGCTCGCCGGCCCGGCCAACCGTCAGGGCCGCATCGCCGCCGACGCGATCCTCGGCCGCGGCGCGACCTTCCGCGGCACGCAGGCCACGGCGATCGTCGGGTTCTTCGACCACGTCCTCGCCACGACCGGCAAGACCGAGAAGGCCCTGCGGGGCGAGGGGGCCCCCTTCGAGAAGGTCTACGTCCACGCCAACCATCACGCGGGCTATTACCCCGGCGCGAGGCCGATGACGATCAAGGTGCTGTTCGACCCGGGGTCGGGGCGGCTCCTCGGCGCCCAGGCCGTCGGCTCGGAAGGGGTGGCGAATCGGATCAACGTCCTGGCCACGGCCCTCCAGGCGGGGATGACCGTGCGCGACCTGGCGCAGGTCGAGCTGGCGTACGCGCCTCAGTTCGGCTCGGCCAAGGACCCCGTCAACATGGCCGGCTTCATCGCCTCGAACGTGATGGACGGCCAGGAGCGGCAGATCCACGTCGAGGACTGGGAGGCGGGGAGGCCGGGAGGCGCGATGCTCGTCGACGTCCGCACGCCCGCCGAGTTCGCCGCCGGGGCGATCCCGGGCGCGGTGAACCTACCCGTCGACGAACTTCGCGACCGGCTGGATGAGCTCCCGCGCGATCGGCCGATCGTCGTGCATTGCCAGGTGGGCATGCGCGGGTACATGGCCGGGCTGGTCCTGCGGGATTCGAGCCGGGACGCGTACAATCTGAGCGGCGGCTACAAGACCTACCTGCTCCATCATCCCACCGCGAAGGCTCATGCTTGAAGACTTGCCGACCGGGCCCCTCGACCCCCAGGCCCGCGACTTCCTCGACCGGCTGAACGCGGCCGGGCTGCCCACCGCCGACGCGATGACGCCCGCCCAGGCCCGCGCCCAGATGGAGGTCTCCGCGCGATTCCTGGGGAGGCCCCCACGCGTCGCCAGGGTGCGGGACGTCCACATCGACGGCCCCGGGGGGCCGGTCCCCGTTCGGTTGATTCGGCCGATCGGCCCCGAGGAGGAGGCGTTGCCGGTCGTCGCCTTCCATCACGGCGGCGGTTGGGTGACCGGCGACCTGTCCTCGCACGAGGGGTTGTGCCGGGCCCTCGCGAACGCGTCGGGGTCAATCGTCGCGTCGGTCGGCTATCGGCTGGCGCCGGAGCACCCGTTCCCGGCCGCCGCGGACGACGCCTTCGCCGCCTACTCCTGGCTGCGCTCGAACGCGGCGGAGGTCGGCGGGGATCCGTCGCGCGTCGCGGTCTGCGGCGATAGCGCGGGGGGGAACCTGGCGGCCGTCGTGGCCCTCATGGCGCGCGACCGCGGCGTCGCCCCGCCGACGCTCCAGTTGCTCTGCTACCCGGCGCTCGATTGCGACTTCGGGGCCCGCTCCTACCTCGACTTCGCCGAGGGACACCTGCTGACGCGCGGCGAGATGATGTGGTACTGGGATCAGTACGTTCCCGATCCCGCCGACCGCCTCAACCCTTACGCCTCGCCGATGCGCGCGGAAGACCTCTCCGGTCTCGCCCCCGCGATGGTGATCACCGCCGGACACGACGTGCTCCGCGATGAGGGGGAGCGCTACGCCGAGCGACTTCGCGCGGCGGGGGTGCCGACGACGCTCTCGCGATATCCGGGGATGATCCACGGATTCCTGCGCAGATACCCGTTTTTCGAAGAAGGCCGTCGAGGGGTGGACGAGGCGGCGACGGCGCTGCGGCGGGCGTTCGGCCTCACCGGGCCGAGCCGAGGCGTTGACGGAGGCGGATGAACTTCTCGCGGAGTCGGCCGCCGCCCAGGTCCGGGTGCAGGATGGACGTCGCCTCGATGAGCTGCGCGGCGTCCTGGTTGCGGCCCAGCCGGTGGAAGGCGAGGGCGAGCCCGTAGCGGGCGTCGAACCACGCCCGGGAGCCGGACTTGAGGTTCCGAATCCGCAGCCGCTGGACGTCGATGGCCAGCTCGTTGGCGTCGAGCCGGGAATAGGCGTCGGCCAGGTCGCGGAGGTAGCGATCGTCGGCCTTGTCGGTCGACGGGGCCCAGTCGCGGAGCGTCGCGCGGGCCCCCGGCGCGTCCCCCTGGAAGAGTTGCGCGCGGGCGAGGCGGAAGGTCAGCTCGTTGCGGAGTTCGTCGGGCAGGTCGTTGGACTGGAGCAGGGGGCCGACCAGGGTCTTGGCGACCTGGGCGAATCGGCGCTGGGGCAGGTCGGTCTCCGCGGAGGCGGCGGCCAGGTCGAGCTGCCGGACGGCGACCAGCAGCGCGACGCGGTCGTCGGGGACGGCCCAACTCGCGTGCTGCTGCGCCTCGCGCTCGGCCTCCAGATAGCGGCCCTCCGCGGCCGCCGCGACCATCCGGGCGAGTCGAGCACGATAGCGTTGCGAGGGGGTCAGGTTCATCGCCAGGCAGTTCTCGGCCGCCTCGCGAGCCGACGCGGGGCGGCCGACGACGGGCGTGAGGTCGAGGCGGGACCGCGCGATCAGGAGGTCGGCGCGGTCTGCGTCCGGGCGCGGCCGGGCGACCTCGATCGACTGGTCGACGAAGCGGCGGGCGGCCTCGTAATCGGCCTCGAGGCCCTCGCGTTCCTCCGCGGCGACGCGATCTTCCAGGGCGCGCCGCATGGCGTCGCAGGCGGCGACTCGCGCCTGGCCCCAGCGCGGGGACTCGGGGGGGACGGCCTTCCAGAGTTCGAGCGCGCGGTCGCGGTTGCCGCGCGCCTGCTCCAGCGAGCCGAGCATCCAGCGGGCCTCGATCGCCGTGGGGTCGTCGGGGAAGTCCTGGAGGTGGCGGCGGAGCGCCTGCTCATAGCGGTCGGCGCGGGAGTCGGTCGCGCCGGCGGCCTGGCGTCCCCGCGCCAACGCTTGCAGGAGGCTGGCCCTGGCGCGCGAGGGCCCGGCCTGGGGGTCGCCCACGATCTTGTCGAGCAAGGCGTCGGCCTCGGCGAATCGTCCCGCCTGGAAATGGAAGCCGGCGGCGCGAAGCCGCGATTCGGCGGCCTCGGCCCGGAGGCCGTCGCGCTCGGCCCGCGCGGCGGCCTTCTCGCTGGTCTCCGCGGCGGCGGCCGGGTCGCCCCGAATCTCGTGGCCTTCCGCCAGCGCGTCCCACAGCTCGCGGGGGGCGTCGGGCTCGAAGGCCAGGCCGGACGCGGCCAACTCGGACAGGGCGACGCGCAGCTCGGGGGCGCGGGCCTCCCTCAGCTCGCGGATCTTGGCCAGCAGGTCGTCTTCCATTGCGCGGCGGTCGGTGGCGCCGGCGGCCTCGGGCCCGGCGGCCCGCCACTGGCCAAGGTCGACGCGAACGCGCTGGAGCGCCTTGGCCGGCGTCGGCAGATCCATCGCGTCGATCGCCTTGCGCGCCTCGTCGAACGCCCGGCGATCGATCAGGATCGGCAGCAGGACGTCCAGGAGTTCGGCCTCAGGCGGCGGGGGCTGCGACTTCGCGGCCGAGGCCACCAGCGCGGCGGCCTCCTCGACCTTGCCCTCCAGCCGGAGCAGCTCGGCCTTCAGGAGCGCGTGGAAGCCGGCGAGGGCTGGCTCGGTCGGCGGCTCCTTGAGGAGGCCCAGGGCCTCGTCGCGCCTCATCCTCGCCTGGGGGGAGTCCGGGGCTTCCAGCGCGGCGCGATCGGCCAGCGACCAGGCGAGGCGGAAGCGGATGTTGTCGCTCAGCGCGCCGGGCTCGCCGACGTGGGCCCGACGCAACCTGGCGATGGAGTCGTCGAGCGCGGCGGCCTCGCGTTCGGGGGTCGGGACCTGGGCCGGGCGGACGGCCCGCTCGTCGTTCCAGGCGCGCGCCTGGGCCCAGCGATACACGGCGGCTTGCAGGCCGAACTCGCGGCGGCGGGGATGGTCGGCGTCCTTGCCGTCGAAGTCGTCCAGCAGCTCGATCGCGGCGTCCCACCGCGCGAGCCTGTCTGGGAGCGAGGGGGCGGCGCGGGCGGCGCGGTCGAGCGAGGCGGCGACCTCCAGGGCCATCGTCTCGCGCGAGTCCACGTCGATCGATCGGTCTTCCAGGCGCCCCTTCATGGAGGCGATGTACCGGGCCGTCTCGTCATCGAGGGCCGGGGCCTGGGCCATCGAGGCGAGGAGGGCCAGGAGCGTGAGCAGGTGGGGCATCGCGGTCGGTCTCCGGCCGCCGGAGGGCCGGGGCGCCGCCGCGACGGCCCGCCCTCGCGGGATTGCCTCATTGTACGCGACGGCGGCGAGGCATGGCCCCGCCGCCGCGCGATCGGCCGGTCGATCAGTGGGCCGGGACGGAGGGCGCGCCGTGGGCGTCGGCGTCCTCGCGGATCTCGCCGATCTGCTGCTCCTTGAACAGCAGGGCGAAGGCCGCCATGCAGATCAGCGTGAGGACGAACGGGCCCGCCCAGATCGCTCGCCAGTCGTGGCCGGTGGGGCCCTCGCCGGTGTGGAAGTAGTGCATGGTCTCGCCGGCGATCAGGCTCCCGGCCACCGTCCCCAGCCCGTAGATCACGAAGATCAGCAGCGACTGGGCTGACGCCTTGATGTCCTTGCTGGCGGCCCGGTCGACGAACATCTGGGCCACGATGAAGAAGAACCCGAAGGCGAAGCCGTGCAGGCCCAGCGTGCTGATCATCAGCCACTTGGGATAGCCGATCGCCGAGAGGCCGAACCGCGCCGCCCAGGCCCCCAGGCCGATCAGCATCGTCGTCTTGTAGCCCAGCTTGGCGACCGACAGGGGGATCAGCAGGACGACCGCCGCCTCCGCGAACTGGGAGATCGTCATGTACGCGCCGATCTGCTTCGGCGCCACGCCGACCGCCTCGAGGAAGTAGTTCTCGGCGGCGAAGAAGAAGGCCAGCAGGATGCCGATCAGCGCCGCGATCACGATCAGGACGGCGAACGACCGGAACTTCATCAGCTCCAGCGTCTCCAGCATGGCCGACTTCTTGTCGATCGGGTCGGTCTCCTTGGCGGGGGCCGGCGGGGTGTGGGGGAGCGTCAGGCAGTAGATCCCGTAGAGGACCGAGAAGAACCCGGAGAGCCGCAGGCAGTCGCGGAACGCCGGCTCGCCCACGAACGACAGGTTGAACAGCGACTGCCACATCGGGAGGACCGACGAGGGCCAGAACGACTCGTACTCCAGGTACGACGCGAAGAAAAGGCCCGCGGCGATCCAGCCCACCGTCCCCCAGACCCGGATCGAGGGGAACATCGCCTGGTTCTCCTCGCCGAGGGCGCGGAACGACAGCGAGTTGGTCAGGCCGATCGTCGGCATGTACAGGTGGCAGTACAGGAGCATCATGATGAAGATCGGCCAGAACGTGGTCGCGTAGGCCGTCGCGATCAGCATCCCGCCGCCGACGAGGTGGGCGAACGCCAGCACCTTCTCAGTCGCGAAGAATCGGTCGGCGAGCTGGCCGAGGATGAACGGGCCGATGATGGACCCGAGACCGTAGACCATCAGGATCCAGCCCAGCGCCCGGTCGCCCAGATTCAGGCCGTTGGGGCCGACATGCTGCGCGAGCATCGGCAGCCAGATGCCCCATACGAAGTATTGCAAGAACATCATCAGCGAGAGGCGCGCGCGCAGGCCGAAGCTCATCGAGGCACTCCTTCGATCGGGGCGGCCCGCCGCCGGGCATGGTTGGGGCGGGGGCCTTCGCAAACGACTCTAGCGGCCCAAACGTCGCGCCGCTACATGGTTCCGACTAGGTTCTGTCTGGCGGCTCGATGAGTCGGAAGCAACGGCGGATCATGGCGAGCTTGACCATGGCCAGGAAGTTCACGGCGAGCTTCTCGAACCGGGTGGCGAGCCGGCGGTTCTCCTTCAGCCAGAGGATGCACCG
>NZ_JBBCIR010000091.1:0-37127 GCF_037189885.1 Paludisphaera sp. | reverse complement strand
CCCCCCCCCGGCGACGTCGTCGAGGGCGAGCGGGGCGTGGTCCCGCTCGCCCATCGGATCAACGTGGCGGGTCAGGCGGGGGGGGCGGTCTTCTTCGCGGCGGTCTTCTTCGTCGCGGTCTTCTTCGCGGCGGCGGTCGCGGGCTTGGCCTTCGCCTTGGCCTTGGGGGCGGGCTTGGCCTTGGCCTGGGACTTGGTCTTCGCCTCGGCGGCGGGGGCGGATTTCTTGGCGGCCGGCTTCTTCGCGGCCTTCGCCTCGGCCTTGGGGGCGTCGGCCTTCACGGTGGTCTTGACGGCCTTGGCCTTCGCCTTGGGCGCGGCCTTCTTCCTGGTCTTGGCCTGGGTCTCCGCGCCGGGGAGCGAGGCGGCGACGGCCGTGACGACCTCGGCGACCTTCTCCTCGACGACCTCCGCGCCCTGGGCGATCGCCCGGCCGGCGGACTTGGCGACCTCGGCGACCTTGGCGGGCGCCTTCTTCACGGCCTTCTTGGTCGCGGCGGCGGCGTCGACCGCGGTCTCCTTCACGCCCTCCGCGACCGTCTTCGATTTCGACTTCTTCGGGGCAGCCATGTGGACCTCTGGCAAGGGGGGGAATCCGCGACCATCGCCCCCGACGCGCCGGGGGCGTCGAGCGGGCGCGGCGACCTCGCCCGCTCGCGCGCGGG
Organism: Paludisphaera sp.; assembly: GCF_037189885.1. Taxonomy (NCBI): domain Bacteria; kingdom Pseudomonadati; phylum Planctomycetota; class Planctomycetia; order Isosphaerales; family Isosphaeraceae; genus Paludisphaera; species Paludisphaera sp. The sequence continues at coordinate 36,463 of NZ_JBBCIR010000091.1, read as the reverse complement.
AAGTCGCTCGGGGAATTCTAGCCCACGAACCGCCGGCGTGAGATCGTATCTTGCTGATTCGTTCCCGCGTGGGGCGGTCGCGGCGGCCTCGCGCGCGAAGCCCTGCGGCGTGCGGCGAGATTGCGGCGAATCCCTCGCGAATCCCGGGCCCGCGCGCCTAGATCGCGCGAGGATATGTTCCCCGGTCACGAAGTCGGGGCGGATGACGCGTCGATGGGAGACGACGTCACGACGGGGCCGATCCGATCCGGCATATTGGCGGGACTGGCGGCCCTCGGCGTGGCGCCGGGCCCGCGCTCGGGGCGCTAACAAACGCGGCGAACGCCCACGCGAGCCCGGAGGACTCCCGGGCCGTCACGCGCTGGTACGGGGTCCGCGACATCCCCCGCGCGGCGATCGCGCAAGGGGCGTTCGAGGGCCTGCTGTTCGGGGCGGCGCTCTCGCTGATCTTCCTCGCGGTCGTCGGCGTCTCCAGCCACGTCCGCTGCCCGTTGCGAATCTCCGCGCGCTACCTGGCGGCGATAGCCTCGGCGGCGTTGACGTGCGGGACGATCGGCGGCCTGATCGCGATGGGCCTGGCGTCCCTCCGCCCCGAGTTCTACCGCCGGGCCTTCATCGGAGTTCCCGACGACCCTGCCACCATGCTCCGTTACGCCTGGGTCGGCGGCTCGATCATGGGCCCGCAACTCGGAGGCTTCGCCGCCGTGGTCGTCGCCTCGATCCTCTTCGCGGCCCGATGGCGAACACGCCTTGAGGACTGGGGTGGCTGAGCCGCCTTGGAATCGCCGCCCCGCCGATCGAGCGGCCGGGCGAATCGACGACATGCTTGCGACGTGACCGGGGCCGGGCCGCGATGGGGGGGACGGAACGCCGCGCCTGGCGGTCGGGTCGCCCAGCCGGCCGGTAACGCCTGGGAGCAACACTCCCCGGTGGATTTTTCCGAAAACTCCTTGCTTTGGCGGTGCCAATTTACGATTATTCGTGCGATGTATTTTTTATTTCGCTACAAAATGAATCTTTAAGTTGATCGTATAGGGGCGTTCGTTAACCCGGGTCCCGAATGACACGGGCGAGGCGCGTGTCCGGGCCGTGTGCCGATCAGCGAGGCTTCGGCATTGCGTCGGCTTGGTCTCACAAGCCCGGCCGCCACGGCCGGCGGGATATCGATGCGTCACGGCCGGATCGCCCCGCGGGCCGTGGCGGAACGACGGTGTTGGGCGGCGGGGCTGGTTAACCCGAGATTGGGGGACGGATGAAATCGCGATCCATGTTGCTGGGCCTCACCGCGGCGGCCGCCTTCTTCGGCCCGCCCTCGTTCGCCGACTCGCCGCCCGCGGATGACGCCCGCCCGGACCGGAGCAGGGAATTCGCCACGCCGCCCCCGGACGAGGCCCAGGCAAAGGCGACCCTCCTGAGGGATATCCTCACGGAGATGAGGCACTCCCAGGACGATGGCGGGGATGGGGCGGTCGCGCGCAACCAGCACGCCAAGCACCACGGCGCCGTGCGCGCGACCTTCGCCGTCGCGGACGGGCTGCCCGAGGGGCTCCGCGTCGGCATCTTCCGCGAGCCGCGATCCTACGACGCGGTGCTGAGATTCTCCAATGGCCGGGCCCGGGTCGATAACGTGCCGGACGCGCACGGCCTGGCGATCAAGATCCTAGGCGTCGAGGGCAAGCCTCTGCTCGACGACCCGGCCGACGCCGGAACGCAGGACTTCGTCCTGATCGACCACCCCGTATTCTTCGCGACCGACCCGACGAATCTGGTCCGGGTCGAGGCCGCGCGGAAGGCGCTGGAACGGGGCGAGCAGGTCGACATTACCCCCATCAGGGAGCAGATCGCTATCGCGCGGGCCTTTCCCAAGCTCGGCACGCCAAGCCCGCTGGAGATGACCTACTTCAGCACGGTGCCGTCGCGGCTCGGCGCGCGCGCCGTGAAGTATCGCGCGTCCCCCTCGCCCGACAACGCCTCGGGCCTCCCGCCGCTGACGAAAGCTTCCAGCGTGGACGCCCTCCGGGAGGCGATGGTGGCGCGCCTGAGCACGAATCGGGAGCCGGCGAGGTTCGACTTCCAGCTCCTGCTCCAGCAGGACGAGCAGGCCATGCCGATCGAGGACCCGACGGTCGAATGGACCACTACCCCGATCACCGTGGCGACAATCACGATCAACCCCCAGGCGTTCACGGGGGCGGAGCAACTGGAATTCGCCGAGAATCTGTCCTACACCCCCTGGCACGGCATCGAGGAGCACCGGCCGATCGGCGGGATCAACCGCGTCCGCAAGGACATCTATCAGGCGGGCTCGGCGTTCCGACACGACGCGAACGGTGCCCCCCGGAAGGAGCCAACGGTCGCCGACCTCGACCGCCTCTACCAGTGCGAGGCCGCCGAGGGCCGTTAGCGGAGGAACCGGAGGACCCCGTCTCGCGGACTCACCGAACTCGCCCTCGGCGCGAGGGAGGGCCGGAGCCCGCGCCGTCCCTCGCGCCGTGATCGCCTTCTGTTTACGGCACGATCAGCGGGGAGCGCTTCTCGGCGGCCTCGTCCATGAAGGACTGGATGCGGCCGACGAGTTCGCGGGCGTCGGGGGTGACGCCTTCCAGGATCAGGGCGTTGGACCAGAGCTGGAGGCCGCACTCCTTGATGAAGGCGTCGTGCTCGGCGTTGGCGCTCAGGCGGGAGAGGCGGCGGATCAGCGGGGCCTTCGGGTTCACCTCCAGGATCCGCGAGGCCTCCGGCACCGCCTGGTTCGCCATCTTCAGGATGCGCTGCATCTGCGTGGAGAGGGAGCCGTCGGCGTTCACGAGGCAGCAGGGGCTGTCGGTCAGCCGGCTCGACTCGCGGACCTCGCTCGCGCGGTCGCCGATCGCCTCGCGGAAGAGGGCCAGCACGCGTTCGAAGCCGGGCTCCGGCTTCGACGCCTCGGCCTCGTCCGCCTTCTTCTCGGCGGGGGCCTCGGGGAGGTCCAGGTCGGCCGAGTCGATCGAGGTCAGCATCTTGCCCGAGTACGAGCCGAGCGCGTTCATCACGAACTCGTCGACGGGCTCCGTCAGGTAAAGCACCTCCAGCTTGCGCTTGCGGAAGACCTCCAGGTTGGGGTTCTTCTCGATCGCGGCCAGGTCCGGGCCGCCCAGGAAGTAGACGCGGCTCTGGCCCTCGGGCATGCGGGCGATGTAGTCGTCGAACGAGACGTCGAGCTTGCCGTCGGCCTTGTGGGACGAGGCGAATCGGAGCAGCTTGGCCAGCCGGTCGCGTTGGGGGATGTCGACGATCGCCCCCTCCTTCAAGAGCGCGCCGAACTGGTCGGTGAAGGCCTGGAATGCCTCGGGCTCGTCCTTCGAGAGCTGCTCCAGGCGGTCGAAGATCGACTTGAGGAGCGATCCCCGGATGCGCCGGATGACCGTGTTGTCCTGGAGCGTCTCGCGCGAGACGTTCAGCGGCAGGTCCTCGGAGTCGACCAGGCCGAAGAGGAAGCGGAGGTATTCCGGCAGCAGCTCGCGGCAGTCCGACTGCACCAGCACGCGCTTGGCGCACAGGCTGACGCCGTGCTCGACGCGCGGGAATCCCAGCCGCTCCAGGTTCGTCGGCGGGCAGTAGAGGACCGCGTGGAACTGGATGGGGGAATCCACCGAGACGTGCAGCCGCCAGAGGGGCTTCTCCTCCGGGTGGTGGCTGAGGTGCTGGTAGAACCGCTCGTGCTGCTCGTCGGTCACCTGCCGCTTGGGCTCGACCCAGATGGGCTTCTGGTCGTTCAGGACCTCGCCGTCGGGGGCCAGCTTGATCGGGTGCGGGATGAAGCTGGAGTAGCGGCGGACGACCTCCTTGATCCGGTAGGGCGAGGTGAAGTCCCGGGCGTCCTCCTTCAGGTGCAGGACGATCTCCGTGCCTCGCGGGAGGGGGTCGGAGACGGCCTCGATGGTGAACTGGCCGGTCCCCTCGGAGGCCCACTCCCAGCCGTTCTCCTCGCGGTAGCTCCGCGTGCGCACGCGAACCTTGTCGGCGATCATGAAGGCCGAGTAGAAGCCGACGCCGAACTGGCCGATCAGCGAGATTTGAGCCTTCTCCCGCTCCTCGGCCGAGAGCCCCTTGAGGAACTCGCCCGAGCCGCTGCGGGCGATGGTCCCCAGGTTGGCGATCAGCTCGTCGTGGGTCATTCCGACGCCCGTGTCGCGGATCGTCAGCGTTCGCGCGGACTCGTCGGGCTCGATCGTGATCTCCAGGGGCCCGGAGTCGCGTTGGGCCTCGTCGGTCAGGGAGACGAAGCGCATCTTGTCGAGGGCGTCGGAGGCGTTGGAGACCAGCTCGCGGAGGGCGATGTCGCGGCTCTGGTAGAGCGAATGCGACAGCAGGTGGAGCACCTGCTTGATCTCCGCCTGGAAGGCGAATTCCTGCTTCTGGGCGTGTTCGACTGACATGAGACGCTCGCGCTATCGTGGAAAAAACCGGGAGGAGGGGCCGCGTCCCGCCCACGCGACGGGAGGAGCCCCATCGCCCCGATTATACCGCGACGACGGCCCGCGCGAGCCGTCGAGCGAACCGGCAAGTCCGGAGATGCCCACGGGGCCGTGTCCCAGGCTCCCCACCCCGTTACCCACGGCCCGGTCGCAATGCGACGCCGGAATCGCCGCCGCCATCATCACGTCTCGGGGAGGTCCGCCCCGAAATCTTGCAAGACGGCCCGCACTCGGAGCCTCGCCTCGGCCCAATCCCGGTCGTCGTATTCCTCGACGAACTTAAACTCCTGTCCCGGGTCCGCAACCATGGCTTCGATGAGACGCTTGCGGAGATGGGCATAATCATGGTCGCCAGGATCGAGGTTCACCCACCAATCCCTCCTGAACTCCTCCATCAACCACTCGGGGATCAACGCGGAGGTCATCCATTTTTCGGGCTGGTCGTGGTAGAAGCTCATGCCAGGATCCCGAAGGGCGTCCGACCATCTTTCGGCCCACTCCAGGGTCTTCTCCTCGGGCCAGCCGAGTAACGCCCGGAACCCGGCGGCCCAGGTACGGAGGTAGATTTGGCGGGAATCCTCGACGTCGGCCTCGTCGAACTCCCCGCGCGGATCGGCTTCGGCCATCGGGTTCTCCCGGTAACGGCTCAATCGGTCGGAGAGAGCTTGGCGGGGTCATCGGCGCGCCTGGGCTCGCGGGCGGTCGGGAAGGCAGGCGGCAGCTTCAGGGAAGCGTTCATCGCCTCCGGCATGAATAGCGGCGGGACCATGTCCGCCGCCAGCTCTCGGACCCGCCCCTGGAGGGCGGCCACCTCGTCCGGACGCTTCGCCGCCAGGTCGGTCGTCTCGCTCGGGTCGTCGGCCAGGTTGTACAGCTCGGCGGACGAGGGCAGCGAGACGCGCCAGACGAGCTTCCAGTCGCCCCGCCGGATGGCGGCGGCGGAGGGCTCGATGTTGTAGACGACCTCCGTCCGCGGCGACGGCCCGCCCCGGTTGATCGCGCCCCAGACGTCCATGCCGTCGAGCGGCTTGCCCCCGTCCAGACGACCGCCGGCGAGGGTCACGAGCGTCGGGTACAGGTCGACCACGTGGATCAGCCCGTCGACCGTCGTGCCGGCCCCGATTCGACCCGGCCAGTTCGCCAGGGCCACCACCCGGCTCCCCCCCTCGTAGAGCGACCCCTTTCCCCCGCGCAACGGGCTGTTGTCGGCGACGGGCTCCGCCGGGACCTGGCCCGCGATCTTGGGATTGCGGAGGCCGCCGTTGTCGCTGTGGAACAGGATCAGCGTCCGCTCCCGCATCCCGGACTGGTCGAGAGCCTCGACGACCCGCCCGATCTGGTCGTCCATGGCGGCGATCATCGCCGCGTAGGTACGACGGGTCGGGTCGGCGATGTCCGCGCACCGGACCAGGTACTCGCGTGGCGCCTGGTACGGGGAGTGGGGCGCGTTGAACGCCAGGTAGAGGTAGAGCGGCCGGGCCGGGTCGTGACCTCGGATGATCCGCGCGGCCTCGTCCCCCAGCAGGGTGGTGGAGTAGCCTTCCTCGCGGATCGGCTCGTTGTCGCGCCACCAGTCCGGCACGCCGACCACCTCGTGCGTGAAGTAGTCGATCTCGCTGGCGAGGTAGCCGTAGTGGTGGTCGAATCCGCGCTGGAGCGGCCAGAACTTCCGGTCGGCGTGGCCGACGTGCCACTTGCCGAGGGCCGCCGTGTCGTACCCGGCGTCCTTGAGGGCTTGCGGCAGCAACCGCTCGTCGGTCGGAAGCCCATAAGTGCCGGAGGCCGGGATGACGAAGGACTGGAGCCCGTAGCGGAACGTGTAGCGGCCGGTCAGCAGGGCCGCCCGGGTGGGGGTGCAGAGCGGCGTGACGTAGAACCGTTCGAGCCGGGCGCCGGTGGCGGCGAGCTTGTCGAGATGCGGCGTCCGGATGTCGGGCGAGCCGTGGAAGCCGACGTCCCGCCAACCCTGATCGTCCGAGACGATGTGGATGATGTGGGGCCGGGGCGCGTCCTGGGCCGCCGTACTTGAAGTCGCCGAGGAGAGGCAACCGGCCAGGCACGCCAGGCCGAGCAGGGATCGATAAGCGCCTCGGTGCGGCATGCTCGCCTCGAATTACTGGGTCGACGGTTCGCGGGCGCTCTCGACGCGCTTCAGCTCGCGGGAGAGGTCGGGGGTCAGGTCGACGGCGTCGAAGCCGGGTGAGTCGTCGGGCAAGAGGATGCGCCACTCGCGACGGACGGCATATCGGACCGTCCCCGCGCGGACGCGGACGTCGAGGACGTGGCCGCCGAGGTCGCGCCCGGCCGAGATGAAGTGCCAGTGATGGCCGGGGACGCTCAGGCCGCCGACCCACGCCGGGGACCGGATCCCCAGCAGCGTCCCCTTCACCTCCTCGCGAGCCCAGACCGATTGGCCCCTCGACACCTCCTCCAGCGGCCGATACGGCGGCTCCTGGCGGGGGACGCTCCGGATCGTGATGGCCTCGAGGTCGGCCTCGATCCGGATCGCGACGAACGAGTTCTTCCAGGGGAGCGTCGCGTCGAGCGCGGCTTCCAGGTCGGCGAGCCGTCGCGACGGCGGGCACGGGAGCGATCCGTCCTCCTCGAACGGGGTCACGACCGCGAAGGGGGTGGTCGTCCGGGAGGCGTCGACCACCGACCCGTCCCCCCGCGCCTGGTACGCGCGGCCGTCCAGGATGATCAGCTCGCCGTCGAGGCGGTCGACCGTCCCGAGCCCGAAGTCGCCGAGCCCCAGGAGGTCCGCGACGGGGGTGACGCCGTCGTACCGGCCGAGCATCAGGGCGTTGATGATCGAGGTCTGGACGATCGCGGCCCCGCCCCGTTCGGGGACGGCGACGGGGGGCGAGCAGCGGGCCAGGGACGCCAGGGCGAGGATCGCGGCGGCGGTTCGTCGTCTCATCGGCGCCCTCGGGGCGGCCACGTCGGTCACGGTCGACGGGGCGCGTCCGCCCCCGCGACCCGGTCCGGCTCAGGGGTAGATTTCGCCGCCCGTGTAGATGTCCATGGGGGTGTAGCCCTTCCACCATCCGGAGTAGAAGTTGCTGCCATAGGGGCCCATGCCGTAGGCGTTGCCGTAGGTCTGATGGCGGGCGTAGGGGGAGTACGTCGGCACCCCGGCGGGCATGTCGTTGAGCGCCTCGTAGTTGCCTCGCGGCAGCGCGCGGCGGTACGGCGGCGGGGGGGCGTAGCGGTTCCGGAGGGTCTCCCTGGGGGCGCGACGGTTGTTCCGGGCGGCCTTGTTGGCGACCTGGCCGGCGCCGTCGGCCTCGGCGAGGGCGTCGGCGTCGGCCCTGGCCTTGGCGGCCGGGTCGATCCCCTCGTGGGCCGCGTTGGTGGCGTCGATCGACGCCGCCTCGACGGGCGACTCGACGTCGGAGGTGGGCACGACGGGGACCGAGAAGTAGTCGCCGAAGCGAGACTCGATCGCGCCGGGGAACGGGTAGTAGAGCGAGGGCGCCTGGATGTACTGGCCGCCGAACCCGCCGTAGCCCGAGGGCCAGCCCATCTCCTGGGCCGAGGCCGTCGCCGCGAGGCCGGCCAGGCATGCCGCCGAGAGAAGAATCCGCCGCTTCATCGCCGTCGCTCCCCACGGGCCTCGGGACCAATCGCCGCTTTCCCTCCATCTTAGAGCGGAAATCGTGCCGGAGCGTCGAGAAATCGCCGCCGACAGGCTACTTCCCGTCGCTGACCATCGCCTTGGAGGCGGCGCGGCGGCGCGCGGGGGGCTTCACCGGGAGGTGGACGGTGAACCGCGAGCCCTTGCCGGGGGCCGATTCCACCTCGATCCGGCCGCCGTGGTCCTGGACGATGCCGTAGCTGATGGAGAGCCCCAGCCCGGTCCCCTGGCCGACGGGCTTGGTGGTGAAGAACGGGTCGAAGATCCGGCCCCGATGGGCCTCGGCGATCCCCTCGCCGCGGTCGATCACCTCGACGGCGACGCCGTCGGGGCCGTCGGGGCGTGTGCGGAGGGTCACGGTCGACCCGCGCGGGCTGGCGTCCACGGCGTTGATCAGCAGGTTCAGGACCACCTGATGGATCTTCCCCGGCGCGCACGAGACCGGCGGGAGGTCGCCCAGCTCGGTCGCGACGGCGACGTCCCGGTCGCGGGCCAGGCCGGCGACGATGTTGACGGTGGAGGCCAGCCCGGCTTTCAGGTCGGCCTCGTCCATCTCCCCCTCGTCCATCCGGGCGAAGTCGCGCAGGTCTCGGACGATCCGCCGGATCCGCTCCAGCCCGTCGCGGGCCCGGCCGGTCAGCCCGCCCAGGTGCTCCAGCGCGTAGTCCAGGTCCATCTCGTCGGCCAGCTCGGCGACCTCCGCGGCGACCTCCGGGTGGGTCCGCGCCAGCTCGGGCGTGACCTCGCGGTAGAGCCGGATCAGCCGCACCAGCCCGACCACGTCGCGCTGGAGGATGGCCAGGTCGTTCCCCACGAAGGCCAGCGGGTTGTTGATCTCGTGCGCCACCCCGGCGATGAGCTGCCCCAGGGCCGAGAGCTTCTCCGCCTGCACCAGCCGGCTCTCCGCCCGCTTCAGCTCCTCGTAGGCGTCCTGCAGCGCCGAGTACGCGGTGGCCCGCGACGCCGCGACGGCCGCCAGCTCGACGGCGTTGCGGCGGAGGGCCTCGTGCGACTCCACGCGGTCGGTGATGTCGCGGATCACCTGCCCGGCGCCGATCAGGGCGCCGGAATCGTCGCGGATCGGGCTGAACGCCAGCTCCAGGTGGGCCGTCGCGCCGTCGGGGTCGGGATACTCCGCCACCTCGTGGAACCGCTCGCCCCGCAGCGCGCGGTCCCACCGCGATCGCAGGCGGGTCAGCTCCTCGGGGCGATGCCCGAGCGCGTCGTCGAGCCGCATCCCCGGCTCGACCCGCCGGCCGAAGAGGCGCTCGAACGTCCTCCGGTAGGCGTCGTTCAGGACGATGAACCGACGGTCGCGGTCCAGCGCGGCGATCATGTCGCCGGTCCCCTCGACGACGCCCCGGAGGCGGTCGTTGGCGAACCGAAGGGCGCGGTAGGCGTCGCGGAGCCGGGCCTCCTCGCGGAGCCTGCCGCTGATGTCGTGGAGGATGCAGGCGGCGCCGGCGGCTCCCCCCTTCCGCACCACGCCGACGCTGAACTCCACGGGGAAGGTCCCGCCGTCCTTGCGGCGTCCCCTGGTCTCCACGCCGCGCAGGGGGCCCAGGTCGCGGCGGAGGACCGGCGTGCCGTCGGCCGCCGCCGGCGAGCCCAGGATGCCCAGGACGTCCGGCAGCAACACCTCGATCGACTGCCCCAGCAGCTCGTCGCGGTGGTACCCGAACAGCTCCTCGACCCGCGCGTTGACCAGGACGACGCGGCACCCGCCGTCGATCAGGGCGACGCTGTTCGACGCGGCGTCAAGCACGGCGCGCAGGCCGGCCTCGCCCGCCAGGGCCTCGTCCCGACGCCTCGCCAGCACGAGCGAGAGCCCGACCAGGCAGAGCATCGCCAGGATCAGGGCCTGCCAGGCGATCAGGTGCCAGGCGTGGGGCGAGCCGGCCGAGTCGGCGAGGCCCTCCGCCAGCCGCGCCATCCGCTCGACGGCGAACCAACCCAGCGCCGTCGCCGCGATCGCCGCGATCGCGAGGATCGCCGGGGCCGTCGATGCTCGCCGGGGCTCCATCATGCGCGCCGAGACCCTCGGGTCGGGATCCGGGGTCCGGGCCCGGAGCGAGAACGACGCCCCGATTTCACGCCCCACCGGGCGCCGAGGCCGGGCCCGACCGCCCGCGCGGCCGTCACCCCGAAGGACTACGGCCTCGACGCGCCGGCCGTGACTCGACGGCGGCCGCCCACCGCGTCCCGACGCGCATTGTAAGCGGCGAGGCCCCGCCCGGCCATCGAACCCCTTCGGATTTCGGCGGGGCCCCCGGTCGGCCCGGTCCCCCGGCCCGCATCGAGTCCGGCGCGGAGAATCGGCTGATTCGGAAAGTTTAGAATTTGTCTTGATTTTGGGCCTTCCTCGTGAGTTTAATGCCGACGTTCATTTTGGCGAATCGGGCGAAATGTCCGGGATTCTTGGGGTGCCCAGCTCTCGGGCGCTTCACGCCCACTCGCGCGTTTCGTTCGGAAGCGGACGTTTCTCGCGCCGCCCCGGTCGGCCGTAACGGAGCGACCCATGCTCAATCGTCGGACCCTCCTGAAGTCGGCGACCGCGGCGGCGTTGGGGGCCGCCGCGTCGGAGGCCCGCGCGGAGGCCCCGCCGAGCACGTTCGACGAGCCGACCGCCCGGTTCGAACCGGCCCGCGCCGAGGCCGAGCCGGCCGGCGCCTTCGCCCGCGAGCTGCCCCGGCCCGCGACGCTCCGGCCCACGGCCGTCGCCCCTCGCGAGGCGTTCGACGACCCGAACACGGGCGTCCAGCCGTTCGGCCCGACCGACCCGCTCCCCATCGGCGACGGCTTCCACGGCGTCGCCCGCGAGTGGGCCGAGACCCCCGCGCACTGGGCCGGTTACGGCTGCGATCCCTCGGAGACCGACCCCCACGCGTGCTGGGGGCAGAAGATGCGGGCCTTCGGCACGGTCCCGGCCCACGACCCCGAGGCGGTCGGCGGGACGAGGGTCGCCAACTGGGGCGGGTCGAGGTCGCTGCTCCCGTCGGACGTCCCCGACGCCGCCGACGTCGCGTGCTTCCCGGTGAAGTGCTTCAAGATCCACATGGAGGAGAGGGCGATCCAACTGCCGGGGATGCCGCATCCCACGCTATTCCACGCGTACGGCGGGACGATCCCCGGGCCGACGCTGCGCATGCGGCTGGGCCAGCCGACCGTCGTCCGCTTCCAGAATCACCTGGACACCGAGACGTCGATCCACTTCCACGGCGGCCACAACCCGTCGCACGCCGACGGCTTCCCCACGTTCTACGTCCTCCCGGGCAAGACGCGCGACTACTTCTACCCCAACATCCTCCCTCTGCTGAAGCGGAAGGACGAGGAGCCCGCCGCGGGCGCCGAGCGGGAGAAGACCCCGGCCGGCTACCTCCCGGACATCGGCGAGGGGCAGTCCACCTGCTGGTATCACGACCACGGCATGGACTGCACCGCGTACAACGTGGCCAAGGGCCTGGCCGGTTTCGCCCTGGTCTTCGGCGAGCACGAATTGAAGCTCATCGCCGACCGCGTCCTCCCCGGCCTGGGGAAGCGCTCCTGCCGGGATCCCGAGCTGAACTCGCTCGGCGACGCCGCGAGCCTGGAGGACCCGAGGAAGCCCGGCTTCTACAAGCCCGGCGCGGAGCCGTATCACAACCCCTACGACATCCCGATCGTCATCCAGGACCGCGTGTTCGACCGCCGGACCGGCCAGATCGCCTACGACGCGACCGGCCACAACGGCTACCTGGGCGACACGTTCCTGCTCAACGGCCAGGAGCGGCCGTTCCTGAGGATGAAGAACCGCAAGCACCGACTCCGGTTCCTCAACGGGTCGAACGCGCGGGTCTACCGGCTCCGGATCCTGACCGAGGCCGATTACCACGCCCGCGTCCACGGCCGCGGCTTGAGGGCGGAATTCGCGGCCGACGTCGAGGGGGAGGACGAGGTCGAGGCCGCCCCCCGCCGTCGCGGCGGCTACGACGAGACGGCCGTCCCGTTCCTCCGGATCGGCAAGGACAGCTGGCTCTGGCCCAACGCCCGGGCCGCCAAGAGCGTTTTGATCGCGCCGGCCAACCGGGCCGACCTCGTCGTCGACTTCAAGGAGCTGACGAAGGGCCTGAAGCGCGGCGATCGCGCCGTCTTCTACCTGGTGAACACCATGCCGCAGAGGGACGGCCGCGGCCCCAAGCTCCCGCTCGACGACCCGGGCGACCCGCGCGTCCTCCCCCTGCCCTTCGACGCCGTCGACCCGGGCGACGGCGAGCCCCGGCCGGTGAAGGTCGCCGAGCTGGACCGGCCGATCGGCCTTATGAAGATCATCGTGGAGGGCCCCCCGGCCAGGAGGGACGCCACCGTCGCCGACGGCACCGAGCTGAACCCTCGCGAGCCGATCCGGGACGACGAGGTCGAGGCGGTCCGCGAGTTCATCTTCGAACGCGGCAAGGGCGCCTGGATGATCAGCGGCCGGTTCTACGACCCCACGATCTCCAACGCTTGCCCCACCCACGACACCGCCGAGGAGTGGGTCCTGCGCAACGGCGGCGGCGGCTGGTGGCACCCGATCCACATCCACCTGGAGAGCCACCAGCTCGTCAGCTACATGAAGGACTTCGACGCCGACGAGGTCGTCGACCCCCGCGACCCCCCCGCGGCCCCCGTCCTGTCGAACCTCGTCGAGGTGCTCGACCAGATGCCCGAGGGGGACCAGGTCGGCCTGCACGACACCCAGGTGCTGGGGCCCAACACGGTCGCGCGCATCCGCATGCGCTTCCGGACCTGGTCCGGCCCGTTCGTCTTCCACTGCCACAACCTCGAGCACGAAGACATGCGGATGATGTTCAACTTCGAGCCCGTCCCCCGCCCCGATCCCGACGCCTCCCCCGACGACCGCCGTCGCCAGGCCAACATCGCGCCCGACGCTCGCACGCACGGCGTCGACATGACCTGGCAGCCCGACCCCGCCGTCGAGCGCGTCGGGGAGCTGGAGTGGGAGTATCCTCCCGTCCCCGCGACCCCCGCCCGCGACGCGGCCGAGCATCAGATCCCCCCTCGGCCCCGCGACGGGAAGCGCGATCCGGCCGGATGACGCGCCGACGCGAGCCGAGTACATCCCGACGACGAGACGATCACGCGCGGCGAGAAAGGGAGCCCCATGGCCGGCCTGCTCTGGAACCTGTTGACCCGGCTGGGCGAGGACGGGCCCCCCGCCCCCCCGCGACTCCGCCGCTGCGACCGCTTCGCCAACGCGCCCGTGGTCGACCAGTTCGGCGAACGGCTGCGCTTCCGCGATGCCTTCGTGGACGGCCGCGCCCTCATCGTCAACACGATGTACACCGTCTGTCGCGGAACCTGCCCCGGCACCAGCGAGCGGCTTCAGACCCTCCGCGAACGGCTCGCGCCGACCTTCACCGACCGGCTCACGATTGTCAGCCTCTCGATCGACCCCGCGCGGGACGACCCTCGCGCCCTCCGGCGGTTCGCGACCATCTACGACGCCGAGACCCGTCCCGGCCCCGGCATCCCCGACTGGCGATTCCTCACCGGCGCGCCGGCCGACGTCGACCGCCTGCGCCGGAGCCTGGACTTCTACGACCTCGACCCGGCCGTCGATGAAGACCCGACGCGCCACGCCTCCACGCTCCTGTTCGGCAACACGACCACCGACCGCTGGGCGAACCTCCCCGCCGAGCTTCCCGAGGCGGAGCTGATCCGGACGATCCGCCGGGTCGCCGGCTTCACCTTCGAGGAACGCTACGGGATCCCCGGCTGACCGCGGCCGCCGCCTTCGCGAACCGACACCGTGACCACCCCGACCCACCCCCGGGCGGAGCCTGATATGAACCACCGTCGTCGACTCGTCGCGGCCCTCGCCCTCGCCTCCGCCGCGCTGGCGGCGGGGGGCGTGGGCCGGGCGCAGCAGCCCCCTCGGCCGTCCGAGCCGGGGTCGGGCCACCCCCACCTCGTCGGCCACGAGGACGCCGAACTGCTGCGCCGCGTCCAGCAGGTCATCGACGACCACGACCCCCGCAAGCTCCGCAACCCCTACGTCGAGACCGTCGACGACGGCGACCCGGCCGCCGGCCGCTGGTCGCGCCACGCCCTCCGCCGCCCCGACCTGACGGAGTTCATCGCCGACGTCGACGCCGCCATGGCCCTCGGCAAGGCGCTCTACTGGGACATGCAGGCCGGCAGCGACTTCGGCCGCCGCAAGGGCCCGGACGGCCGCCCGCGATACTCAGGCGTCGCCTGCGCCTCGTGCCATTTCCGCTTCGGCGTCGACCCCCGCGACACCGGCGCCAGGCGCATCCCCTACGTCGCCTGGGACCGCTACCAGCTCGACGAGGGCCACGAGGACCTGGGCTTCGGCGAGGTCCAGCAGCCGGTGGACGCCGAGGCCGTCGCGACACACCAGATCACGTCGGTCCGCGACCTGAAGACGAAGCCTCCGGGCGGCGACGACAAGGAGGCCAAGGGCGAGGAGGACGACGAGGACAACGACGAGGGCCGCCCCCGGACGCCCCTCTCGCTCATCATCGGCTCGCAGGGGGTGGAGCCGCTCGTCTTCAAGAGCCTGGTCGTCGGCAACCGGCCGCCGGAGGGGGACGACGACTGGAACTCCGAGCAGGCCGAGCCCCGCGACCCCGGCGGCTTCCACCGGCCGCCGGAATGGTCGATGTTCCTGGCCGACCCGACGGACCCGTCGAAGGGGATCTTCCGCCAGATCACCACGCGGAACTCCCCGACCGTGGTGAACTCGGCCTTCGCCGACCGGCTGTTCCACGACGTCCGCGCCGAGTCCACCTTCAACGGCTTCTCCATCTTCGGCGACCACGACCCGCGCGGGCCGGTCATCCACGTCCGCCGCCCCGGCCCCGACGGCAAGCCCGGCCTCCCCGCGCCGGTCCGCGTCGCGGTCCCCCTCGCGGCGCTGGCGTCGCAGGCGGTCGGGCCGGTCGTCAACGACGTGGAGATGTCCTACGTCGGGCGCACGTTCCACGACCTCGCCGGCAAGCTCCTGGACGCCCCCGTCCTCGGCTACCAGCGGGTCGACAGGGCGGACTCCCTCCTCGGCCGCCTCCGCGCCTGCGACCACCCCGCCGACGCCGACGGCCTCGGCGGCTCCTGGACCTACCGCGCGTTGATCCGCCAGGCCTTCCGCCGCGAGTGGTGGGACGGCGCGGACGAGTCGGGGAAGGAGCAGCCGGTGTCGCTCAACCTCGCCATCGTCGAGCCCGGGGACGAACGCCCGACCGGCACGCTGATGGACGCCAACTTCTCGCTGTACTGGGGCCTGAGCGTGATGCTCTACGAGGCCTCGCTGGTCTCCAACAAGTCCCCCCACGACGACATGCTCCGAGGCCGGGGCGAGGCCGTCGAGGAGCTGTGGGGTCGCGTCCGCTCCCGGATCGCGCCCGTCCACATCGACCGGGTCGACAACCCCGCCGAGCCGAGGCTCCCCGAGCCCGTCCCCCGCTTCGAGTTCAAGTCCGGCGCCGAGGTCTATCAGCGCGGCCTGCGCGTCTTCCTGGGTCGGGGCTGCGTGGACTGCCACGACGGCCCGCTGTTCAGCGAGATCGCCTCGCGGGACGACGCCCGGGACGTCGAGGTCGACGGGACCGTCCCGATCGCCCGCCAGGTCCGCAACGCCCTGCTCCCCGTCTCCCGGGGCGACGCGCTCAACCAGGCGTACGTCGGCGCGCGAGAGGGGGCCTATCGCCGTATACTCCGGCTCGTCGCCACCGCCGGCGCCCCGAGCCCCTTCGGCCGTCGCGAGCTGCTGGACGTCGCCCGACTGCTCGACCGCGTCGGCGGCGACGAGGCCGATCTCGCGCGGGAGTTGCAGGCGCTCTTCGGCGAGATGCGCCCCGCTCCGCCGGCTCCCGCCAGGCTCGCCGCGGACGTCGCCCGGACCTGGACGACCTTCGAGAAGACCTTCCCGCTCCGCCTGGGCCGCCGCCACGCGTTCACCGAGGATCAGCGGATCGAGCTGGCCGCCCGGATCGCCGAGCCGCTGCTGATCGAGCTGATGCCGCTGCCGCCGAATCGGGCCGCCTTCCGCCCGCCGTGGCCGATCCCCGGGCCGACGGCCACCGATCCCTACTTCTTCTACGACCTGTCGGTCTACGCCCTGGGCGCGGGGCTCCCCCGCTACGACCGCGGCGCCGGCGACTGGCGCCGGATCGAGGCCGAGGCCCCCCACCCCGCCGTCGCGCGGGCGGCCGTCGCCGAGATCGCCAGGCAGTTGAGCCAACCGCAGCCGGCGCCGGCCCCGGGCCGAGAGGCCGCCGAGGCCGAGGACGGGCGCGATCGGGAGCTGAACAGGCTCAACGACGTGCTGGCCCGCAAGTACGGCGTGGTCGTCTCCGAGAAGTTCCGGCGCCGTTTCCGCCGCGACATCGGACCCCTGGAAGAGGCTGCCGACCCGGCCGGTCGCGAGCGATCGCTCAAGGCGCTGGCCGAGCCCCAGGACCCCTCCCAGGCCGAGACGCTGGTCGTCGCGGCCCGACGGCCGCCCGAACACCCCGCCTCCCCGGGGCGGGCCTACCGCCTCGACGCGAGGACGACCCAGGGGACGAGCGAGCCCGACCTGGAGGAGGTCGCGAAGGAGTTCCGTCCGCGCCAGCCGGGCGACGTCGTCCAGGGCCCCTGGCCCGACCCCGCCGCGGCCGACCGCGAGGCGCGCGCGGCGAGGCCGCGCGACCTCTCCTGGCTCCGCAACCTCCCGAACTGGGATCGCGACCCCGCGCTGGCCGACGGCCAGGAGGGCTTCGACTCCCTCGACTTGCGCCGGGCCGACGTCCACTTCTTCTCGCGGTCGCGGCGGCTGGTGCAGACCGAGTCGTCGGAGGGCCGGCGCAAGCCGCTGCTGCACGACGACGAGCTGGCGTTCTGGGGCTCGTTCAAGACCCCGACCCTGCGGAACGTCGCGCTGACGCCCCCCTACATGCACAACGGCCGTATCCAGACGCTGTTCGACGTGATGGACTTCTACGACCGCGGCGGCGACGTCCCTCCCGACCGCGAACGCAACCCCGACATGGCGCCCGCCATGGCCCGGCTGGGCCTCGATGACGAGGACAAGCGTGCGGTCGTCTTCTTCCTCATGTGCCTGACCGACCCCCGCGTCGAGCGCGACAGGGCCCCGTTCGACCACCCGTCCCTCGTCGTCGCCAACGGGCGCGAGCGGACGCCGTCGGGGCTCGTCGAGAAGACCATCGAGATCCGGGCCGTCGGCGCGGGCGGGCGCGAAGGCGTCCCCCATCGCTTCCCCAGCCACGACGACTCGGAGCGACCCCGCCCGATGCCGGCCCGCGGCGAGGCGTCGCCCTGACGGCCCCGCCCCGGCCGGGGATGCCTAGCGGCCGCCGTGCTTGAACGTCCCCCTCAGGAGGAAGCCGGCCGCGTTGGTCGTGGCCGCTCGGGCCGTCTCGACCGCGTTGAGGGAGCGCGCGGTGTAGAGCGAGGCGATGTTTTCCTCGCCTCCCGGCGCCGGCAGGAGTTGGGCGTTGTCCTCGAAATTGCTCCCGACCAGGTTGGTGCGCAGCGTCCCGGGCTGGGTGCCGGTGATCTGCGACCGGAGGAAGACCTGGAGCACGATGCTCCCCCGGGGGGCGCCGGCCACCGGGCGGGTCGCCTTGGGGAGGTGGGAGAAGGTCCGCGTCAGCTCCTGCGCGAGCAGGTCGATCCGCTGGAGGACGTAGCGGGCGTACTGGTCCTTCGCCGGCCTCACCGACTCGCCCGCCGGCGCCTCGCCGCCGTTGAAATACGCGCCGAGGGCCGTCATGTAGTCGCGAGAGAACGAATCGAACGCATCGTTGATGCTCTGGATCGCGGCGGTGTTCAGCGCCCTGGCGCGCCCCGAGGCGTTCAGCGGCGCCACGGCGATCGGCGCGATGGCGATCCCCTGGGAGAGGACGATCCGCGGCTCCAGCCGGTCGTCGATCCTGGGCGTCAATCGATGCTTCCCTCGCATTCCTGGCCTCCTACCGCCTCTTTCGCGGCGAATCACTCGTCGGATCGGGTGATAACCGCGCTTTCCGTCGCGATCGTCGCGGGCCCGGCTCCCACACCAGGATTTCGACCGACGCGGAGGGCGCTCGTGAGATAGAGTTGGCGGCGAGCACGACGCGCGGTCCCCATATTCGGCATGCGCGGAGCGGACTCGCTCCGCGGCGTCGGGCTGTTCACGCGTGGGAGGGATGCCGCGATGTTCTCGGGATTCGATGGATCGATCCGTTCGAAGCGCCGCCGCGCCGGCTCGCGCCCCCGCGTGGAATCGCTGGAAGTCCGACGGCCCCTCGCGTCCGGGGGCGACCTCGCGGTCGGCGCCGCGGCCGAGGCGCTCGTGGGTGGCCTCGCGCCTTACAGCGACACCGGGGCCTCGGCGACCGACGGCATCACGAACGTCAGCCGGCCGACGTTCCTCGGCCAGGCGGCCCGGTGGGCGAACGTGCAGCTCTTCGCCGTGGCGGCGTCGTCATGGCCCACGGAGAGCCGAGTCCTCGGCCAGACGATCGCCGGCCAGGACGGGTCGTGGACGATGCAGGCGGCCTACCTGCCCGACGGCGTCTACACGGTCACCGCCGTGGAGACCCCTCCCTCGGGGTCGCCGGGGCAGCCCGTCGTCCTCGTCCCCTCGCTGACGATCGACACGATCGCCCCTCGGGTCCACGGCCTGGCGTTCAATCCCCGCCACGGCACGATCACCGCCGTCATCAGCGACGTGGGCGCCGGGCTGGACGAGTCGACCGCGACCGATCCCTCGAACTACACGGTCGTCCCGCCGTCCACCATCATCGGCCGGAATCCGGGCCCCGGAGGGGGGCCGATCGCCTCCCCCGCCATCTCCGGCTTCTACAGCGACGCCTCGGCCTACACCGTGCAGCTCGACTTCGGCGGGGGGGCCGGGCGGGCGTGGCCCCGGGGGAGGTATCGGTTCCAGGTCCGCTCCGGGGGCGTCGCCGACCGGGCGGGGAACGCGCTGGACGGCGAGTTCACCGGGTCGCTGCCGTCGGGGGACGGGGTCGCCGGGGGGAACTACATCGCCGACCTCTTCAACCGTCAGGCCGGCCGCCGGCCGCCGCGGGCGAGGCTCCCGAGGGCCTGAGCCCGCGGCGCGGTCAGAGGTCGCGCGAGACCGACGGCTGGAGGTCCATCGTGGCGCGCTCGGTCTCGCGCGCGGCCTCGGCGCGGCGCTCCGCCCCGGCGGCCTGGTGCTCCTCGCCCAGGAGCCTCCCCGCCGGGGTCGACCTGACGGCCTGGGTGGCGGCGTCGGAAGCGGCCCTCCCCGCCTCGCGCGCCCCCCGGCGGGCCCCGGCCAGGACGCGCCTGACCCGGCCGAACGGCCCGACCTCGGGCTCGACGGCTCCTTCGACGCGGTTGACCGCGTTGGCCTCGTCGCGCCGGCGCGCGCCGACCTCCTTCATGCGGGTCGATCGGCCGACGGTCAGGTCGGAGAGCAGGCCGTCCCGGCGCGTCCCCTGGCGATACACGACCTTGGGCGGCCCGTGCTTGCCGCTCCCGAAGATGATCTTCACCCCCTGCGCGCCATAGTCGTACTCGATCGACCCGGCGTCGTAATAGACCCGGGGGGCACCGGGAGGGAGGCTCGCCTCCAGGTACATGCGCTGGCCGGTCCGCGGATGGTCGACGACGATCGTGCTCGGGCCGCCGGCCAGCAGCTTGTACTGGAACGAGCGATCGCCGGTGTAGTAGTATTTGTGGACCAGCACCGTCCGGGGCACGTCCACGAGCGTCCTGCCGTTCCCCGCCGGCGTCAGCTCGACGGCGGGGTTGCCGAGCGGGTCCGCGCCAGGGTCGAGGACCTCGATCTCCTGGGCGGGGGGGACCGGGACGGCGCGGGAGGGGGCGTGGCCGCCCCGGAACGGGCCCAGCGGCAGGGACTGCGCCCGCGACGCCGTCGGCGAGCACGCCCATCCGGCGGCCAGGGCAAAGGCCAGCGTGAGTCGGATCATCGTTCCTCCATTCGGGGCCCGAGGCGCGGGGATCAAGGGCGAACCGCCCCGACGCCGAGGTCGGCCTGCCGTTCGTAAGCGAAATCGACCTCGATCCGGTCCGCCAGCGCGTACGCCCTGGCCCCCTCGTCCGGCGGCATCGCGCCGGAGTAGATCAGCCGCCGCGGCTCGCCCCGCTGGACCCAGAACGGGACGAGGACGATCTCGAACAGTTCGGGATGGGTCGCCGCGCCGGCCCCCACCGCGCTCCGGCCCTCCGGCCAGGCGAGGCCAGCGAATCGCACGTGGAAGCGGTTCCGCAGGATCTGCCGCGTCTGGAGGACGGCCGGGCGGATGTCGTCGACCACCACCTCGTCGATCAGGTTGCGGCGCTCGCGGAGCACGACGGGGTTCTGGTCGGCCCGCAGGCTCGCGACCCACCGCCCCTCCTCGTCGAGCACCGCCGCCATGCGGGAGATCGAGCAGTGATCGATCCGGAGCGAGGTCGGGTCGATGAACTGGAACATCTTCGCCCGCGCCCCCAGGACGGGTTCCCCGCCGGCGGCCTCGCCTATCAGCCCCAACTCGGCGAGGCGCGACCGCGAGGTGATCGAGCCCATCGGCACGGCGGGGGCGCTGATCGCGGAGACGGAATGGGAAAGGTTCCGGTGGTGGTAGTCGCGCGTCGCGATCCCCGGCGAGCACTTCAGCCGCCTCCGGAGCGTCGTCCGCTCGTCGGCCCTCGTCGCGAGCCCGAATGTCAGGCCGATGGCCGACATGCTGATCCAATCCCTGCGCCTCATCGCATCGCCTCCGTGTGGGATGTCGTCCGGGCCGCGCGTCCGGCGCGCCTGGTCACTGGCCCCTCAGTCGGGAGAACAACCCCTTGCGAGGGGCGTCCGACGTCGGGGCCGCCGGGGAGGTCGTGGCCGCCGCCCGCTGCACGCTCGGATCGGGCGTCGGCCTTCGGGGGGGGGGGATCGACGGTCCGGACGACGCGTCCGTGGGGCGACGCCATTGGGTCGCGGCCCCGACCGTCCCCCTCGTCGCGGGCCGCGCCGACGAGACGGGGGGCGCGAGGTCCGGCGCGGGCCCGCTCCCCGCGGGCACGCCGTCCCTTGGTCCGAGGGAAGACGAACTTGCGGGCGCACTCCCATCCGCCGAGGCCCCCGGCGTCCGCCGCCTCGGTGATCGCTCGATAAGCGAGGACGACCCCTCGGGCCGCGCTCCGCCCGATGACGTCCCTGGCGTCCGATTTCGGGAAGCCCCCTCGATCAGCGACGAAGAGGCTTCGGGCCGCGAGGCGTCCGACGAGCCGCGTGGAGGTGCGAACGGGCCGGTCGTCGTCTCGGGGGGGAGCGGCGGAGGCAGGTCGTCGAACGTGGAGGGCGGGGGGACGGCGGTCGATCCGGCCTCGTCGGGGCCGCCCTCGTGCCCTCCGAACTCGCCTGTCGGGTACCCGGGGCCCAGCGGCCGGCCTTCCTCGTCGACCGGCAGCCCCAGGTCGTCGGTCGGGAGGCCCGTGCTCACCCGGGAGGCACCGGGGATGTGGCGCGACGGCGGGTACAGGGCGCGGGGGTCGTACCCCTCTTGCATGTGGCTGTCCCTCAGGTTGAGCCCCGGCCCGCGATAGCCGTTGGGATGCACCGAGGGGATCGTCTCCTGGCTGCGGTAAAGGTCGGTGCGGCGCTCGGCCCGCGGGGTGCGGAGGAACTCGTCGACCCGCCAGGACGACTCGTCGTAGGTCCGGTTGGAGAGGTCCTGCCGCCGTGACCTGACGATGAAGTCCTCGTTCTTCAGGCGGAGCGTGTCGAGGTCGGACACGGCCGGCGCCCATCGCAGGCCCATCAGGTCGAACAGCGTGGGGAAGATCGCGCCGTGGGCCAGGACGATGTTCTCCTGGAGCGATGACTCGGCGTTGGGCAGCGGCCGGAACAGCACGCCGACGCCCGGCACGTCCTCCAGCAGCGGCACGCCCCGGCTGGTCCGCGACGCCTTCAACGCCACCTGATAGGTGCTCACCTCGCGCAGCTCGTAGTTCGTGAGCTGGACCGGGGTGTGGATGAAGTGCCGCTTCACCCGCCCCAGGTGCTTCTCGTCCGCCCGGACGGGCTCGCGGACGTTGGTCGTGTACATGTAGTTGAAATCGAACGTCACCGCCTGGCCGTCCGGCTGGATGACCGGGCGCACCTCGTAGCCGGTCCCGGTCTCGAACTTGTAGATGGCCGGGTCGGGGATGAGCGCCTCCAGGGCCGACCCGAACTCGCGGCGGCCGGGCCCGGCCTGGCGTAGCACCTCTTCGTCGTCGTTGCGAGACAACTCCGGCAGCACGCTACGGACCGAGCTCGCGCCGCCGCCCAGCGTGCCCTGCGCCATCGAGCTCGTCGGCTGGCCGCTCCGGAGCTTGGTCAGGGCGAGGAACGTCGGGTCGTTGAGCAGCGCGCCGTACTCGTCCATCAGGGCCTTGGCGCCGTTCATGGCCTCGGTGATGAGGATGTCGCGCTTGGGGAGGTCGAACTCCATGGTCGCGGTCGGGTCGACCTTGCCGAAGCCCCGGTTGTTGGTCAGGACGCTGGTGCGCTCGATCTGCCCGAGCTGGACGTCCCAGAATCGGCTGGCCTCGCGGACCTTCCGGAACGCCGGCTCGTAGTACTGCGTGTTGAAGTCGTCGTCCAGGGCCGTCGCCAGGGCCTTGATGTAGCCGTCGACGACCGCGATATGCGCCCGGGTCCCCTCCAGCAGCTCGATGTACTTGTCCTCCATGTCGTCGATGTGCATGTCGAGCAGCTTCTTGTGGTCGAAGGCCGCCCTGGCCTCCTTCAGCGCGTCCTCCGCGAACTGCCGGCGGACGTCGGTCTCCAGCAGGGGCCGGAACGCGGCCTCGATGCGGTCGAAGATCTGCCCCCCCCGCGTCGCGAGGTCCCCCTTCACGATCCTCATCAAGTCGCCGCGCATCGTCTGGAGTTCGCGATAGAGGGCCTGGACGTCGACGTCGGCGTTCGCGAGGCTGCCGACCAATTTGTTGAACCGCGTGATGAAGACCTGGTTTAGCCCCTGCAAGTACTGCAACGCGGGGACGTAAGCTTCCAGGACTCCGCTGAGGTTCGTGAAGTCGTCCTGACTTAGGGCCTTCTCCGGGCCCACGGCGAGGACCAGCCTGTATTTCGCGTCAACGGCCTGAAGCGAGTGGTTCAGGGAGCGCGAATGGTGGTGCTTGTCGAGCAGGTCTTTAATCTGCTTCACGAGCCCGACCCAGTCCTGGTATAGCGCCTGGGCCCTCTCCAGGAGGTGCTTCTTCTGGGTGGGGTTCAGGGAGCCGACGGGCGTGAGCAGCCGCGCCGCGCTCTGGGAAGAGAAGATGAACATGCGGTTCTCGCCGTCGATCGGCAGCGGGAAGGGTTCGTCGGCCGTCGCAATTCCCGCGATCGCGTTCAGGCCGCGAACCTTTTCGGAGGCGTCGTTGCTGCTCGCCTCGGTACTCTCGAGATCCTTCCTGATACTGCTGATAGCGGTCTCGCCGACGAGATCTCCATAGGTCACCACCATCCCCCTGCGACTCGCCTCCTCAAGTACATTCAAAGTTCTCGATGTGGTGTCGATGTT
Source organism: Paludisphaera sp. (assembly GCF_037189885.1). Taxonomy (NCBI): domain Bacteria; kingdom Pseudomonadati; phylum Planctomycetota; class Planctomycetia; order Isosphaerales; family Isosphaeraceae; genus Paludisphaera; species Paludisphaera sp. The sequence continues at coordinate 12,824 of NZ_JBBCIR010000091.1, read as the reverse complement.
GCTTCCCACCTTGTTTCGAATCTCGGTGATCTTTTCCACCCCCACGGCGTCGATGTCGAGGACCCCGACGACTTTCAAGGCGACCTCCGCCGCCTGGTTCGTCTTGTTCTGCGCTTCGCGGATCTCGTTGCCCAGCGGCATGAAGGCGCTGAAGATCTCCGCCCGCCTCTGGTTGAGCGCCTGACGCTGCTCCTCCAACGCCTTCTCGGCCGCCTCGCGGCGCTCGCGCTGCTTCGTCAGTTCCTGGATGCGGTTGCCGAGGCGCTCCTCGATGATGGCCCGCTCCCGGACGCGCTGGTTGTATTGCATCTCGGTGACGAGGCGGCTCTTGAAAATCTGGGCGAGCCGGATGAACTCGCGCTGGATCGGGTTGAGGGTGTCGTTCCCGTCGACCTGATGCTCGAAGTAGCCGATGAGCGACTGGAACCGCGCGTTGTGGGCCAGCATGACGAAGTCATCGCGCTTCTTGTGGCCGTGGGCATGGGCGTGCTTCTTGCCGGCATCGCGCTCTCCGCCGGCCTGGTAGTAGTTCAGCTCGGCGGCGGGCAGGTCGGATTCGAGCATCATCCGGAACTCGTCCAGGATCTCCATCCGGGTCTCGTTCTTGGCCAGCGACATCAGGAACAGGGCCGAGGCGAGGCTGGTGGAGTCCATCGAGTGGATCGACAGCACCTTGTTCCCCGTGCGGAGGAACTCGCTGTCCATCTTCATCAGCTCGCGGAGGAAGTCCTCGCCGAAGAACGAGGCGATGTACTTGTGGTCCCGCGCGTCCTGGGTGCGCTCGTCGGGGCACTCGGCGGCGGCCTCCGCGGCGCGCCGCGAGGCGACGCGGACGACGGCGTTGCGCAGGTACTGGCCCGACTGCATCGTCAGGAACCGCGAGTGGTCGATGTAGTCCTTGATCCTCCCCGCGACCTTCTCCATGCGGTCGCCGTGCTCGCCGTTGATCTGGACGGTGTGGATGGCGATCCGGACCTGCCCCGCCGGGCCGTCCAGCTCGTTGATCATCTTGCGGACGATGTTCACACCCTTCATCGGCCCGCGCAGCTGGATCATCGCCTCGCCCACGACCGAGACCGACACCTGCTCGACAGGGTCGATCGAGCTGGGCCGCCCGGGTGCGTACGTGTCCGGGTCCTCGTGCGCCGCGGCGACCTCCAGGCGGAATTGCTGCTCGCGGGCGCGGTCCTCCGCGAAGGTCTCGCGGGCCGACTCCAGCCGCGCGGCGGCCTCCTCCTCGCGGGCAGAGTCCACCTGCTGGCGGGCCGCCAGCACGCGGTCCCGCGCCGCCGTCAGGCCGTCGTCCCCGGCGGCCCGATCGCGCTCCACGCGATCCAGCCGGGCGCGATCGGCGGCCAGCCTCTCCTCCAGTCGCGTCCGATCCGCGGCGTCGGTCGTCGGGTCCTGGATGGCCGCCTCGGCCTCGCTGATCCGTCGCCGGAGGACCGGCTCCTGGTCCAGGGCGTTCTCGCGACTCCCTTCCAGGTCGCCTTGCGCCTGGATGGCCTGCTGGAGCTCCCGCTCCGCGGCGCGGGCGAGCTCCGCGGCGCGGATCGCGCGCAGTTCGCCGACACGGCGGCTATCGGTCAGGTCATCGGCCTCGCGGCGCGTCTCGGTCGCCAGGCGGCGGCGGGTGTCGACGGCCACTCGGTTGTACGACTCGACGTGCCGGTTGACGATCTGCGCCACCCGGTGCGCGTCCCGGTTGTAGTACAGCCGGACGACCCTCGTCTCCACCTTGTCCGCCGGGTTGAACCCGTTGGTCGGTTGCCTGGGCTCGACGAACTCGGGATAGGGGACGAACGGCCCCTTGCGCCCCTCGGGGATCGTCGCGGTCTCCAGAGCCGCGAGCCGCCCCCTCGCCCCTCCCGACGCCGTCCGCTCGAACTTGCGGATCAATCGCCGCTCGGGGTCGTCGGGGAACTCCCGGATCTGGTTCCCGTAGACGTCCCGTAGCTCGGTCGCGGTGGACTTCAGCGTGATGCGGTAATTCGAGGCCGGCAGGTTGTTGAACCGCAGGTGGATGGAATTCGTCGGTCGCTCGTATTCCGCGGAGACCAGCGCCGACCTGGCGTCAGCGGCATATTCCAGCGTGCCGCCCTCGTCGCGGTGGAACTCATAGTTGTTCAGATCCGCGACCTCATCCGCGTTGAGCGGGTTCCCCGTGAGACGGACGGTGAGCGTCTGAGAGCCCGTGCCCACGCCGAAATCGAACGGCACGTACTCCTCGATGACCGGCCCAGTCCGGTTGATCCCCAGCCGGTACGGGGCCGAAGGTTTGCTCCGGGTGTCTCCTCGCACCAGGTAAGCGCGCAAGGTGTATTCGCCGTCCGCGAGTTCGCGTAGCGCCTGACTCCACGTGTCGCCCTGATGCTCGGGCGCGGCGTACACGGCGATCGGCTCGGGTTGCCCCTCGTGGAAGACCGCGACCACGGCCCCGGCATTGAACTCCGACTCGGGGACGCCCCCCCCTTCGATCGTCAGCCGTCGCTCGTTGGTCCGGTAGCCGTCCGTCTCCGCCGTCCCTCCCGATCCCTCAGTGACGCCGCCGGTCGGCCGGACCTTGTCGATAGTTGGGACCGGCAGGTCGATGGCGCCCGCCGAAGTCACCTCGACGGCCCGCGAGAAGCCGTGCCCCGCCGCCGAGCGCTCGTCCACCGCCAGCACGCGGTAGGTCTCCGGCGGCGGGGTTGACGACTGCCTGTCGACCAGGTCGAGCACCACGTCCCACGAGCCCGCGCCGCGGGACCGGAAATCCGACCGCTCGGCGTCCCGCTCCCGCCGCACGAAGAGCAAACGGTCGTTGGCCGTCGGCTCGAAGACGGCGAATCGCAGCGAGGTTGACGTCCCGGTCTCGCCCACGAGCCGAAGGAACCCATCGACCACGGTCGCGGAGATCGGGACGCTGGTCGGAGCCGGCGTCGGCTCGAGGAACCGATTCGTCGACATTGCCCGGATCGCCACGGCTCCGGCGGCGTCGGAGGGATCCTGGTACACCACCTCAACGCCGTCGCCGTCGCCGGTGGTCAGCGCCCAGGCGTCCGCCGCGAACAGCCGCCTCGCCCCCGTCCCCCTGAGCGTCAACGCGACGTCCAGCGGATCCTGGGGGTTGCCGTTCCCCTCCGCTTGCCCCAGCACGTTGCCGTCCGAGTCCACGACCACCACGCTCCGCCCCTGGTGATCCACGACCCGAGCCGACAGCGACCCCGCCGGGTTGTTCCGGAACGCTCGCGACCCCGCCCCAATCCTCGTTAGATAACGGACCTTGCTCGATTCCGTCACCTCGTCGATCAGGCCGACGATCCGGGGCTTCCGGCTGAGGACCGAGGGGGGCAACTCGAACTTCAGCGTCCGCTCGGCTTTCGGGACCTGGCCGACCCGCGTGACCTCATAATCGCCGCTCGATCGGATGATCACGTCGAACGCGCTGGCCGGGGTAGCCGGATTGATGATCTCCACATTCCCTTGGGCGTGGACCGCCCCCGTCGCGGCCTGCGCTTTCGGGACACGGACGACCTCGAACTCGCCCGGGGCGATGGCATCGTCCGTCGTCAACCGGATAGTGATCCGCGCCTCGGTGTCGCTCCCCGATGTCGTGGGCAATCCAATCAGCTTGAATCCCCCTTCCTTCGACTCCGGCTGGTCGGAGGCCCAGGCCACAACCGCCGCGGCCAGCGGCCCCGGCTCGACGCCGGATGCCCGAGCCACCGCGTCATCGCGGCGAGGCTCCCCGATCTCGGACGCCGCGGGGCGACCATCGGTGACCGCGGCGTGGTCGGCCTGTCCACATCCCGCGAAGGCGACCATCGCGGCCAACAGCGGCGTCAGTCGCGTGAAGAGTCGCCGTCGAGACGTCCTTGTCATCGAGATCGCTCCGGCCCTGGGACGGTTATAGGGGGCGTCGCGTCCGTGGAAAGACGCGTCTACCTCCCCTATCGACCACCTCGTTCCGCCGGCTTGATCCGTTTCACGCGGTCATGACGGTTGTATCGACTGTCTCCGAGTCAAAGCTTCCGAAATATTAAGCACGGCTCGTCATCGGGAGGGCGGCGGGTAGGAGCCGAACCGGGCCGCCCCCTCGCGCCGCACGGAATGGAACCCGGCGATTCGGAGGTTCTCGCGGCCGGGGGCGGGGAGGTCCGGGAAGTCCGAGTCGCGGACCTGGGGGGAAGGCCGCGTGGCGAGGTTGTACGAATAGCCCTGATGGCGGATCTTCCAGGTGGCGGGCTCGTATTCGCCCCGACCGTTCGTGTACGGCGGGACCTCGATCGGCGGGATGGTCACGGTCCGCTCGGACCCGTCATGTCGGGCCAAGCTGAGCTGGAGGCGCAGGGTGACGGGCATAGCGGGGGTTGTGGCGATGAACCGGACCTCGTAGCGGCCGTCCGAGGCGACGTCGAGGCGCATACCCTCATAGATGAGGACCCCTTCGTCGTCGAGATACTCGTCGCAGTCGCCGAATCGCGGCAGGGGGAAGTGGGCGGGGGCGGCGAAGTCGAAGTGCAGCGCCGGGTCTTCGTCGCTCCCCAGTCGCGGCGGCCCATCCTCGACCTGGTCCCGCTCGTCGGGCCGCATGGACGCCCGCGGCACGAGGCGGATCACCGTCGGGAGGCCCTCGAAGGGCACGGCCGCGAGCCTTTCCAACCGAGGATTCTTCTCCGGCGGCTCGGACCGCGCGACGGTCTCCACGGGGGAGGTCGTGCCGTCGCTGGAAGAGGTCGCCCGTGCTCGTTCACCCGGACCTTCGCGGCCGTCCCTGAGCGTCGTCGTCGACACCCTGAGCCCTTCGATGAACACCTCCCCGAAGCTGGCTCTCGTCTCGCCCGATCCGCCGATCAGCACGGCTCGCGCGCCGCTCCAGCCCTCGTTCTTGAAGTTCTTGCTCCGGATCAGCCAGCGGTCGGGCTCCTTCGCATCGTCCCGCCAGGCCTTGCCCAGGAGCTCGCCGTTCTCGAGTGCCACCTTCAGCCAGATCCAGGTAAGCTTGCCCGGGTCGGATCGTTCACGGCCGGGGAGATCGAACTCCAACCCCGCCGTCCCCTGGGGGTTGGGGAGCAGCGTGCCCGCGGGACCAGCGTCACCGTCGGCGAGGCTTTCGTGGAGGAATTGGATGACAGCCTTATCGGCGCTGGAACCCGACCCCCGGAGGACCAGTGATAGCTGCCGGCCGCCATCGTGATCGATGATCCCCACCCCCACCCCGGGGCCGTCGCAGTCGGCCGGAGGGAGGTCCCCCATGATCGCCAACCTCGCGGTGATCTGGGTGCCGTCCGTCTCGGGCCCGATCACGAGTCGCGAGGTCTCGTAGGCCGCCTTCGGGACGGTATCCAGCCAATCCAACCGCCCGTCCTTCAACGTCCAGGCGTATTCAATCGCCGTGTTGGCCGGGCGCACCATGTGGACGTATTGGTCGTCCAGAGCGTTGGCGAGCCGTCCGTCGTCGAAATCGAGGTGACGGCGGACAACCCGGGTGGGAGTCCCCGCTTTCAGGCGGATGCCGACGCTGGGGCAGCCATCGAGCCCAGCCCCGGCCTTCGGGAAGAGCCTGTAGATGTACTGGGCGTTCGCGTTCTTGGGGGTCTTGTCGACGAACACACGAACATCGGGCCGGCCCGAGGCCACGCCGATCACGGTTTCCGACGGATCCACGCCCTCCTGGATGTCCTTCCTGCGGATCTCGAAGTGGTCCGGCGGATTCGGGACGCCGTCCGCCCTCGACCAATCGAGGCGGATCCAGTCCGACTCCCCGACTTGAGTCGCCCTCATTTCCTTAATGATCGAATTGGGCGTCTGAGCCAGGCTCGACCCCGTCCAGGCCAGGGCGGGCAAAACACAGGCGGCCAACGCTTTAAGACGCCGGTTCATGTTGAGGTCAACCCTCGCGGCAGATGAAAAACTGGGTGCACTGCGAGTCTTAGGGGCTCTGCGAATGTAAGGATGGCTTCGCCTGACCGAGCCTAACCCCTGAATCCTGCTCGGTCAAATTCTTCCGAGAACGGTTCGGAAACCGGCGGGCGCGGAATGCGACGCGGCACCGCCTTCGGGGCGGGACACGGCAGGTTGATCCCCAGCTTGGCGAGTGTCTAGCGGATGCGACGAATTCCGTGTCATGGCGCGGGCCCAGGCTTGCGTTCTGGAAGGAGTCTGGCATCTTGAGACATGATTCGTTTGGGATCGAATTGGCCGAAACCCAGCATGTCGCGCCCGGATTTCCCGCCGGCGGCCCCCGGAGGTCGCCGAGTCGGCCGATCCGCGAAAGGAGATCGTCTTGTCATTCCTGGACCAATACGACGCGATCCCCGCGGATCGGGAAGCGGAGCGGAAGGGGTTCGCGCTGCGGTTGATCAGGACGGATCGCGACGCCTTCTTCGAGGAACTCCGCGCGACGCGGCCCATCTTCGCGATCCCGGGCATCACCCTGGTCACGCGTTACCGCGACGTGATCGAGGTCCTGTCTCGGCCCGAGGTCTTCTCGACCAGGCTCTACGCCCGGGCGATGGATCCGGTCGTCCAGGGCGAGTACATGCTGGCCCGCGACGAGACGTCGACCAACTGGATCGACAAGTCCGTGATGCGCGCGATGCTCGTCCCGGCCGACCTGCCCCGCGTCCGCGCCATGGCCGGATATATTGCCGACCAGGCGCTCGACGGTCACGCCGCGTCGGGCCGGATCGAGGTCGTCTCGGAACTGGGCCGGCACGTCCCGATCCGGGTCTGCGGCGACTACTTCGGGTTCCCCGGGCCCGACCGCGAGACGATGTACCGCTGGTCGCGGGCCACCCAGCTCGACATGTTCAAGAACCTCCTGGGAGACCCCGCGATCCACGAGGCTTCCGTCAAGGCGGGGGCCGAGATGCGGGCGTACCTGTCAGACTTGCTTGCTCGTAAAAAGCAGGGAGCGACACGCGGCGACGCCGAGGCGGACATCTTCGACCGCCTCCTCGGGGCCAGGCTGCCGGAGGCCGCCGAGTTCGACGACGCGCGGATTATCGCCAACATGGCCGGGCTCCTGATCGGGGCCGGCGAGACGACGTCGCAGGCGATCGTCCAGGCGACCGAGCAAATCCTCAAGCGGCCCGAGGTCCACCGAGACGCCCTGGAGGCGATCCGAGACGGCAAGGAAGACCGGTTCGGCGCGATCGTGTGGGAAGCCCTGCGCTTCAACCCGATCAACCCGCTCCTGTTCCGGCTCTGCGTGGGTGACGCCCCCGTGGCTGCTGGGACGGAACGGGCTACGAAGATCCCGGCCGGGACCATCGTGTTCGCCTGCACCGCCTCCGCCATGTTCGACGAGGCCGCCTTCCCGGAGCCCGATCGCTTCGATGCCGACAGGCCCTCCGACCTCTATCTTCACTTCGGGTACGGACACCACCTCTGCCTGGGGAACCTCATCGGCGGCGAGATCATCCCGGAGGTGATCAAGCGGATCATCACGCGGCCCGGGATTCGGCTGCTGCCGGGCGAGGAAGGGCGTGTCGACGCGCCGGGGGGCCTGTTCCCCGAGCGATTCGTCCTCGCCTACGGGGACGACGGGGCGAAGGCATCGGTTTGAAGCGCGACGTGGCATCGCGGGGGGCGAGCGACGCCCGCCGCCGCGGGCCGCGCTTGCCCCAGGAATACCGAAGGTGGGACTTGAACCCACACGGGTGTTACCCCAACGGATTTTGAATCCGTCGCGTCTGCCATTCCGCCACTTCGGCAAGGTACGCCCCAGCATGCGACGCCCTCGGGCGGCTGTCAAGCCCGCGCGCCCGCGGACGTTTGCAATCATCCGACGGGCGCGCGATGATGGGGAAGGCCGGCGGGGAACGTCCCCGCGCCGGGGGGGAGGAGAGCCCACGTGACGCAGACACGAGACGCATTGCAGATCCTCGACCGCGACTTCCTCGAACTCCGCGCCAAGATCCTGGAGATCGCCGCCGGCCTCGATCGGGTCGACCGCGCCCCCGCCCGGCACGGCGAGCCCCCCGACCCCCGCCTGGGCCAGCTCCGACAGGCCCTCGACGCACTTTCCCGCCCGGGCCCCGACCGCGCGGAGACCGTGCAGCTCATCTTCTCCCTCGAATACGACCCGGACTGGCGCGCGAAGGCCGACCTCGACCGCGAGCGTCCCTGAATGCCGCCGAGCCCTCGCCTCGCGGCGGCCTGTCAAAATGGCATGCGGGCTGGCCGGGCTGCCGGGTCCGGCAGGGAGCGATCCTGGCCAGCCAAGGGCGTCTGTTTCCGCAAGTCGTTTTGGATTAACGTCTTGCGGTGAAAAATATTCGTCGGCACGTTCCTTGCTTAAGCCAAGGCCATGTCAGGGTGTCGCGCGGCTCGGCGGACGCCTCCGCGCGACGTCGCGACCGGGTTGTTGGAATCGCTTGTAGGAGCCAGGGATCGATGAATCTGAAGCCGTTGGGTGATCGCGTGGTCGTCGAGCGGGAAGAGGCCAAGGGGACCACCGCCGGCGGGATCGTGCTGCCGGAGACCGCCAAGGACAGGCCCCAGCAGGGGAAGGTGCTCTCGGTGGGCGAGGGCCGCGTGACCAAGGACGGCAAGCGTCGCGAGCTCCAGGTGAAGCCCGGCGACGTGGTGATCTTCACCTCCTACGCCGGCGAGGAGTTCAAGCTCGACGGCGACAAGAAGGTGCTGCTGATGCGCGAGGACGACATCCTCGCGGTCGTCGACTGATCGGGCCGGTCCGGCGCCCCGCCCCAGAACACACGTTCCTCTATCGCGACAGGGAGAAGAAGGCGACATGGCCGCTAAGATGATCGCGTTCGATCAGGAAGCCCGGCAGGCGATGCAGCGCGGGGTTGCGAAGCTCGCCCGCGCCGTCAAGGTGACGCTCGGCCCCCGCGGCCGCAACGTCATCATCCAGAAGTCGTTCGGCTCGCCCACGGTCACCAAGGACGGCGTGACCGTCGCCAAGGAGATCGAGCTGGAGGACAAGTACGAGGACATGGGGGCGAAGATGGTCAAGGAGGTCGCCAGCAAGACCTCCGACGTCGCCGGCGACGGCACGACCACCGCCACCGTCATGGCCGAGGCGATCTACAACGAGGGCCTCAAGGCCGTCGTCGCCGGCGTCAACCCGCTGCAGCTCAAGCGCGGCATGGACCGCGCCGTCGCCGACGTGGTCGAGGAGCTCCGCAAGCTCTCCACCAAGGTCACCGACAAGAAGGAGACGCAGCAGGTCGCCACCGTCGCGTCCAACTTCGACGTCGAGGTCGGCTCGATGATCGCCGAGGCCACCGAGAAGGTCGGCAAGGACGGCGTCATCACGGTCGAGGAGGGCAAGACCCTCAAGACCGAGGTCGAGTGGGTCGAGGGGATGCAGTTCGACCGCGGCTACCTCTCGCCGTACTTCGTCACCAACCCCGCCGCCATGACCGCCGTCCTGGAGGACGCCTACGTCCTCATCCACGAGAAGAAGATCTCGTCGGTCAAGGACCTGGTCCCGGTGCTGGAGAAGGTCGCCCAGACCGGCAAGCCCCTGCTGATCATCGCCGAGGACGTCGACGGCGAGGCCCTGGCCACGCTGGTCATCAACAAGCTCCGCGGCACCTTCCGCTGCGCCGCCGTCAAGGCCCCCGGCTACGGCGACCGCCGCAAGGCCATGCTGGAGGACATCGCCGTCCTCACCGGCGGAAAGCCCATCTTCGAGGCCCTCGGCGTCGAGCTGGAGTCGGTCGGCCTCGAGGACCTCGGCCAGGCCAAGAAGGTCGAGATCGACAAGGACAACACGACGATCATCGAGGGCGCCGGCTCGTCCGACGCCATCAAGGGCCGCATCGAGGCCATCCGCCGCGAGATCGCCGACACCAAGAGCGACTACGACCGCGAGAAGCTGGAAGAGCGCCTCGCCAAGCTCGCCGGCGGCGTCGCCAAGATCAACGTCGGCGCGGCCACCGAGAGCGAGATGAAGGAGAAGAAGGCGCGCGTCGAGGACGCCCTCCACGCCACCCGCGCGGCCCTGGAGGAGGGCATCCTCCCCGGCGGCGGCGTCGCCCTGCTCCGCGCCGCCTCGACGGTCAAGCCCACGGGCCTGGCCCCCGCCGAGGAGGTCGGCTACAACATCATCCTCCGCGCCGCGGCCGCCCCGCTGACGCAGATCGCCGAGAACGCCGGCCAGGACGGCGGCGTCGTCGTCAGCAAGGTCCGCGAGGGCAAGGGCAACTTCGGCTACGATGCCCTGAAGGACGAGTACACCGACCTGGTCCAGGCCGGCATCATCGACCCGACCAAGGTCACCCGCTCGGCCCTCCAGCACGCCGCCAGCGTCTCCACCCTGCTGCTCACCTCCGACGCCCTCATCGCCGACGCCCCCGCCGGCGACGAGAAGAAGGCCGGCGGCCACGGCGGCTACGAAGACATGTATTGATCGATATCGGTCCATCGACCGGACGATCGATCGATCCATCGAGCAACATCCCCGACGGGGGCCCATCCGGGCCCCCGTCCCCGTTTCGAACCTCGGCGAGGCGGCGGCTCACGGCGCGAGGTAGGCGGCGGCGCGGGGCGCGGGGCGTTCGGCCGCGCCGCGGATGGGCCGCATGATCAGGGCGGCGGGGGGGGCCGGCGGCGTCATGCTGTACGGCCGGACCAGGCGGATCGAGGTGCCGTTGATCGCGGTCAATTCCCCGCTCCATGCCGCCGCGTAGAGGGATTTCAGGTCGGACTTGTCCTCGTCCGTCAGCTTGCTCATCTCGCCGTAGTTCATGATCGAGAACGGCCTGTGGGTGCCGAAGATGACGGATGGCCACCGCGTCTCGTTGATGTTGGCGAAGAAGTGCCGCAGGCCGAAGACGTGGCCCAGCTCGTGGACGAGCGTCTCCACCTGCTCCTCCCGGGGGAGGTCGAACATCTTGGGGTAGATCGTCAGCGCGTGACGGCCCCCGGCCGGGAAGAAGGCGCTCGCGAGCACGCACCCGGACGCGTTGCAGTTGTTCGAGCCTCGGACCACGATCTCGAAGTCCCAGAGGTCGTCGTCATGGTGGAATGTCACCGGGCAGGCGTCGCCCCACGCCAGCACCGCCTCCCCGAAGAGCCCCCGCAGCGCCTCGCGGGCCGCGTCCGGGTTCTGGAACAATTCCAGCGATCGCTCCTGGAAGCGCCATCGGAGCGTCGTCCCCTCGGCCCAGAGGGGGATGAATCCCTCGGTCGCGTCGAGGACCAGCTCCAGCGGCGATAGCCCGTTCGGCGTGGAATGCCCCCGGGCCTCGGTGTCGCAGATGATGCCGTCCTTCAGGATGTGGACGCGGGACGCCTCGCCCTCCGACGGCACGCTCGGTCGCTTGGGACGGTACGGGCCGTTCGCCGAGATCTCGGTCGTTCGGGACTTCGATCGCCTGGGTTTCGCCACGTCCAGACTCCTCTTGGCATGGACTCCGGTGGGGCCTCGCCCGCCGCCACGACGCAGGGGCGGCCGGTGGCACTCAGCATGGATCATCATCGATGTTCAACAATTGATGTCAATCTTGAATATCAGCTGAAATCGTAGGATTTGCGCTATTTCGCGACGGCTCCGGACCGCCGGCGCGGTCGCGGCGAGCAAGACGCGGACATCTTGCAATCCCACCGCGACGAGCGCGGACCACGCCGGAGACTCGATGAAGCGTCGCCTCGGTCAGCATCCGCGATGACCTAGCGGGGGGGCCCTTGCCTATCGGGGCTCCGGCTTGAGGTCGTCCAAGCGTACCTTCTCGCGCCGGCGATCGAGGCGACGGCCGGCAACTCCCGCCGGAGCTTCTCCGGGTCGAGGATCGGGATCATGCCGTCGGCCGTCGCGACGCGGAGGCCGGAGGGGTGCGGCGTGGTCGGCCAGCGCGCTGCGGTCGGCATGCCGACGAGGCCCCCGGCGCTCGCGTCGAGGTCGATGGGCGCGGTCCACGGCACCTCGGCCTGGTCCGACTCGACCACGAGGATCGTCTCGTCGAGCCCGTCCTTGATGTCCGCGAGCTTGACCGGCTCGCCCCCGGGGAACGCGGTGCCCGGCCCCGCCGCCGCCAGGAAGTTCGTGAACCGACCCGGCGTCGAATGGGAGACGTTCGGCTGCAGGGTCGCGCAGGCGAAGCCCGGCGGCATCTCGTCGAGCAACCGGATGTTGTTCGGCCCGTCCCAGGGCTCGTCGGGCCGGAACCGGTTGTAGAGGTCCGCGTACTCCATGTATGGCAGGATCAGGACACGCCAGCTCAGCAAGGGGCGGCCCGACGCGTCGGTTGAGTACGCCGGCGGCAACGCGCCATTGGCGTCATGGTAGTTGAGCAGGGCCACGGCGATGCACTTCAGTTTGCCGACGCACACCGACGCGCGGGCCACCTCGCGCGCCGCGCCTACCGCGTCGGCCAGCCAGGCGAACCCGGCGAGGGGGACCAGGAGCAACACGGCCAGCTTCATGATCCGACGGGTCGTCCAGGGACGGGGCTCGGGCATGGCGTGGGCTCCGGTGATCGAGGTGAAGCCGTTCCGATCGGTCCCATTCCCGCCAAGGGAGGATAGCCGCGCCAGCGGCGGGCGGGGGTCGTCGCGCTTCGGCGATAGCACCGGCCGCCCCGGAGATAAACCGCCGCTATCTCTGCCGTCCGACGACCCTCACCCGGCCCTTCGGGCCACCCTCTCCCGGCGGGAGAGGGGGCGCGCGTCACACGCTCGGTGGCGGGTGGGAGGGCCGAGTTGCCGCGGCGGGGGCGTCGAAAAACGACAGTCCTCACTTAACTCCACCGGACGGGGGGCGTGAGGCGAGGGGAAGTGGTTGGGGGGTTGAAAGTTAGGGCCCGCGTCCCGGTGAATGGGGGTGTCAACGATCCTCGTCCACCGGAGACGCGAGCCATGAGCGCCGA
>NZ_JBBCIR010000090.1:0-45625 GCF_037189885.1 Paludisphaera sp. | reverse complement strand
CCGCCCGGCCGCCCCGTCGGCGGGAGCAGGTCGGCGATCAGCGCGAATTCCTCGTCCTTCAGCTCATAGCGTCGCGTCATCGCGGCCTCCCTGGTGAAGCCGCCATCGTAACGCTTTACGAGCCGTCAGACAGAACCTAGTAGACCGCGGCACCCAAAGAGGTGGGCCTTTCTCGTAGACTGGGTCGAGACCCAGCTCGCGCAAGCCGAAGCGTATCCAGGAGCTGGGTCGCGACCCAGCCTACAGGGAGCATGCTCGCGGCCCACGCTCTTCGCCGAGACGGTCTACTAGACGCAGTTCGTGCAAGCCAAAGCCATTCCCTGGAGGCGCCAGATGTGGGCCCCCGTCACACTCGAATCGCTGTCCGAGCTAATCTCCGATTCGGTCGCCCAGATGGAGGATGTCGAGCGCTTGCTCTGGGATATGGTCCGGGTGCCGCCGACGAAGTGGCGTCAGAGCCCCTGGGGCGACCTCGGGGGCGGCTTCTGGGCCGTGGGCCTCATCGGACGCCAGGTCATCTGGTACAACGATCTCGAGGGGGGATTCAACGTCAGCCCGTATGCCGAGTTCGGCACGATCGCCAAATACTGGTGCAATCAGGACGAGCTTCATCACGTGATCTGGCGGCTACGCCAGCAGATCGAGTCCGTGGAACCGCTGGGGTGGTTCGGCCCTCGCCACTCGACGGATGCTCAGACGGCCCCATGAGACATCCTCCGGGCGGTCTCGCGGCGGACCTCGTCGTCCGACCAGTCGGGGTGCGACGCGCGGACGGAGGCGCTCACCAGGTCCCGGGCGAATCTCCACATGGCGAAGGTCATTTCGAGGCGCTCGGCGGGGGTCTTCCGCCGTAGGATCTCCGCCATGCGGTCGTCGAGGATCTCGTCGGTGAATTTGCGCTCGGCCATCACGGCTCCTCCCCGGACGTCGGCCCATGGGTCGGGCCTCGCGAGGACGCCGTCGCGACGGCGCCCCGGCCCATTTTCGCCGGGGACTCACGCCGTCGGACAGCCGTTCAGGTTCGTCTCGCCTCAGCGGCGACGGGATTCGGGATCCTGGGAGGCGTCGGCCATGACGACGGGGCGGCCTTCGGAGGCGTCGGGGAGGCGGTGCTGGGCGACGAGCTGGCGGAACTGGGCGCGGGTTTCTGGGGTGGCCTCGGGCTCTCGGGTCGCGACCTCGGTCGCCCAGTTTGGGTAAGTGACCACCAGGCGCGTCATCAGCGAGATGAACTGGCCGGCCTCCTTCACCTGCTCGTCCATCAGCTTCTCGATCAGGGGGCGGAACGTCCTGGCGAGGGTCTTCCAGCCCTTGGAGTCGATCTTCACGAACGCCTCGACGTCGTGCTGGATGTACGGCTGCTTGTTCACCTCGCGATAGTAGCCGGTGTGGAGCACCAGCACCGCGCGGGCCTCGATCTGGGTGTTGCCGCGGGGGCCGCCGAGGTAGCTCAGGTTCGCCAGGATGACGTGGACCTTGGGCGAACGCAGCACGAACCGCCAGGCGGCCGACGAACCGGAGCCGTCCTCGCCGGCGTAGCTGTCGGGGCCGAGCCGACGCATCCGCACCGGGTTGTCGGCCAGGTCCTTCCAGAGCGCGAGCGTGATGGCCGGCTCGTTGACCAGCGAGAGGTACAGCGAGGGGTCGCACGGGAACGCCTCGGCGTCCCCCTTGCGGTGGAAGGTGTGCTCGCGGATCACCTCGCCCACCTGCTCGCGGAACTCGGCCGGGATCTGGTCCATCGGCACGACGTGCGCGGGCTCGACCTTCCCCCTGCCGATCCCCGCCCCCGCCGTCCCCTGCGCCAGGCACGCGCCCAGGGCCAACAGGACGCCGAGGGCCTTCCCGACGGCCGAGCGTGATCGGTCGCGGCTGGATCCGGTCATGGTGTGCGCTCCATCCTCTTCCCGGCCGAGGCGGACGCGGTGCCTCCCGGGACTCCTCCCCCGAGCCGCGCCCGAAACTCCTACGCTAGAGATCGGCCCGCCGTCGCCGTTTCCTGACATTCATCCCATTGACCTGGCAACTTCCGGCCTCGGCGGAGCAGTGGGCAATCTGGGTGGTCGGCGCGAGAAGGGCGATAATCGCGACGGCTCGCGGGCGCGTCGGCCGGCGGCCGGGAAAACTGGAGTCGAAATCGAGATCGGCCTTGCGGGGGGGGCGTTTCTCAATATGATCCACGCCCATCAGGGGGTCCGGGAGCGGGCGCCCGAGAGACCGGTTCCCATCGAGGCAAGGAGGCCGACATGCCACAGGGACGCGGGACGGGACTTTGGATCGCGGGCGGCCTGGCCGTCGTCGCGGCCGGGGCGGGGCTGTTCTGGGCGACGTCTTCTCGGCGTCCCGCGGGCGAGGGCGCGTCGGCGCCGACCGCGAACGCCGCGGCCACGGCCGATGGCGAGGCCTTCGGCGAGTCCAGCACGACCGCCGAGCTGGCGCAGGCCATCCGCGCCGGCGACGCCAGGGCGCTGGCGGCCGTCCGGTCGCGCGTGGTCGTCAAGGAGGGCGAGCCCAAGGAGCCCGTGACCGACGCCGTCGTCGACGACTACCTGGAGCTGATCGGCGCGATGCGCGCGGGCTTCCTCCAGTTCCAGCCGGCCGGCCGCGCCGCGACGGCGAGCCTCGCCGGCGCGATGATCGACCGGTTCCGGGTCGACACGGTCTCGATCCGGTTCCTTGAGGCCCTCAAGCCGATCCACGACGTCTTCGCCGCCGCCCTGACCGACGTCGATCCCGAGGTCCGCTTCGTCGCGCTCGGCGAGACGGCCAAGTTCTGGACCTGGGTCCCGGGCCGCACGCTCTCCGAGATCGACGAGGCCCGGGTGGCCGAGTGGAAGGATGGTCTCCACCCGGCGGTGGTCCGCTCCCTCGCCAGCAAGGACGCCCGCACCCGCGCCGCGGCGGTCTACTCGCTGGGCTTCCTGCCGATCGACGCCGCCGCCGCCCCGGCGCTGGCCCATGCCGCCGACCCGGCCGTCGAGGTCCGCCGCCAGGTGGTCATCTCGTTCGCGGCCCGCCGCGCCCTGTTGACCGAGGACATGCTGATCCAGAGCATCCACGACCAGGACCAGCCGATCCGCGAGGCCGCCTTCTCCGCGCTGAAGCTCCGGGGGCTGAACCAGGAGCAGATCAGCCTGGGCGTGATGATGACCAGCCCTCGGGCCGACCAGCGGGCGTCGGTCATCGCCCTGGTGAAGGACCGCGCCGACATCGACCCGATCGTCTGGCTGATGCGGCTGTCGCACGACAAGGACGAGAGCGTCCGCGCCCGCGCCGTCGAGGCGCTCGGCGAGCAAAAGACCGACGACGCGGCCGTGAAGCGCCGGATCGTCGAGATGGCCCAGTCCGACGCCTCCGAGCTGGTCCGCCAGGCCGCGAGCAAGCAGATGCCCTCCGTCGAGGAGACGACCGCCTCTCTCCCCCCCCTGCCCGGCTCGTCGCTGCTGAACCCCAAGGCGAACTGATCGCCGCCGTGGCCCGATGAACCAGACGACGGCGCGACCGCCCATTGCGGCCCGCGCCGTCGCCGCGTTTCGAAGCCCGGCTCACTCCGCCTCGCAGACGCGCAAGGCCTCCTCGACGTCGCGGCCGATCTGGTCCAGCAGGTCGTCGAGGCCGGCGAAGGCGCGGGTGGGGCGAAGGCGGCGCAGGAGGTCCATCTCCAGCGTCTGGCCGTACAGGTCGCCGCGGAAGCCGATCAGGTGGGCCTCGACCTTGCGGGCCTGCTCCCCGAACGTGGGATTCGGGCCGATGTTGCAGGCGGCCGGCCAGCGGGTCGGCGGGGAGCCGTCGGCGGAGGGGACCAGGACGCGCGCGGCGTAGACGCCGTCGGCGGGGATGAGGACGTCGATCTCGTCCAGGTTGGCCGTGGGGACGCCGATCCCCGCGCCCCGGCCGGCGCCGTGGGAGACGACCCCTCGGACGCGGTGCGGGCGGCCGAGCAGCGCTCGGGCCTCGGCGACGTCCCCGTCGGCCAGCGTGGCGCGGATCCGGGACGAGGAGATCATCCGACCGTCGTCGGTGGTCAGGGGTTCGGCGACCCGCAGCTCGATGCCGGCCTCGTCGCACCACTTCCGCAGCACGGCGACGTTGCCGCCGCGGTCGCGGCCGAAGAAGAAGTTCGGCCCCTCGACCATCCCCCGGACGCCGAACTGGCCCATCACGACGCGCTCGAAGAACTCGCGCGCCGAAAGCTCCAGCAGCCACGGGCCGGTCTTGAAGACGGCCACGTCGGAGACGCCGGCCGCCCGCAGCAGCCCGATCTCGCGCTCCAGCCAGACGAGGGGGTCGGGGATTCGATCCGGCCGGAGGAAGGTGGCGGGATGCGGGTGGAACGTCACCGCCAGCGCCGGCGCGCCGACGGCCTCGGCGCGGGCGACCAGCTCGGAGATCAGGCGGGCGTGGCCGCGATGGACGCCGTCGAAGTTGCCGATCGTGACGTACGCGCCTCGGGCGCGGGCGGGGAAGTCATGGACGTTCTCGATCGTGATCACCGACGCTCATCCCCTTGTAACGGCCGTCTCGACGCCCCATCCTGTTGGATTATCGCCCCCGCGCCCGGGGGCGGTCAATCCGGCCGGAGTCCACGATGCGGATCGCGATCCTCGGCGACGGCGCCGCCGAACGTGCCTGGTTCGACGCCCTGAACGGCCGCGACGGCCTGGAAGTGGCCCGAGTCGACGACCCCGACGGGCCGGCCGACGTCCTGATCCTGGGGGGCCCGGTCGCCGATCGGGTCGATTACACGCGCAGGGTGCCGGCCGACGGGCCGACCGTCGTCTGCCTCCACCCGCCGGGGCCGGACGACACGGCGTATCTCCAGGCGTCCGGGCGAGTCGTCCCCGACCTGCCGACGCGGCTCCATCCGGGCGTCGCCCGGCTCCGCTCGGCCCTCGCCGACGGCTCCCTGGGCGAGTTCCGCTCGGTCGTCCACCACCTCCCCGCGCCCGACGGCGACCTGCTGGCCGCCTTCGCCCGCGGGGTGGACGTGCTCCGCGCGCTCCTGGGGGACTTCGAGGCCCTGACGGCCTCGGGCGACCCGGAGGGGCCAGACCCTAGGCACGACCTGATGGTCCGTATGCGATCCCGCGACGGCCGCCTCGCGGAATTCCGGGCCACGAGCGATCCTGAAGCGCCTTCCCACCTGACGACCACGGGCGCCGACGGATCGCTGATCCTGTCACTCGGACACGGCGCGGCGACTATCGACGACCTGCGGCATCGCCCCGGCGACGAGACGGTCGAGACATACGCGTGGTCGCCCCAAGTCGCGCTGCTGGAGGCGCTGAAGTCTCCCGCCGCGCCGACGCTCGACGACGGCATCCGCTCGATGGAGCTGACCGACGCGGCGCGTCGGAGCCTGCGGCGGCGTCGGACCGTCGACGTCCGCCCCGCCCCCCTCTCCGAGGAGGCCGCCTTCAAGTCGTCGATGGCGACCGCCGGCTGCTTCCTCCTGTTAGGGTCCGTCGCCCTGTTCACCCTCGCCTCGGCCGCGCGGGCGCTCGGCTTCCTCTGGGCCGCGAAGCTGGCGTATGTCATCCCGCTGGCGCTGGCCGCGTACTTGTTGATCGCGTGGTTGATGCGGCCGGCCGGGGCTCCCGGCGACGCGTCCCCCGCCGAGGCGGCCCGAGTACCCGACGGAGATTGACCCAACAGATCGGCGACGTCGGGCGGCGATTAAACTTGTGGAGCCGACATGACACGATACCACGACCGGACGCTGGCGCTCCTGGGCGATGAAGGCGCGCGACCGGCGCGTTGCGTCGCGATCCTTACCGACTGGGCGGAGGCGAACGACATTACACTGCCGGCGGCGTTCCTGGAGTGGGCGGGGATCGACGACGGGAGCCTGCTCGGGAAGTACAGCAACGACGACTGGTTCTTGTTCGACCGGCCCGAAGTGGTCACGACCCCGGACGGGGTCCGCGGCCTGCGGTTCAACAGCGAGAACCAGAACAACTTCGACCGTATTGTCGTCCTCGACGAGGGCGACGACCCGCCCGTCCTCTTCGCCTGGCTGGGCGAGCCGCCGTGGGTGACGAACGCCGAGCGGTTCTCGGACGCCGTGTTCGCGCAGGTGTTCGACTGGCAATACTGGCTGGATTTCCGGCCGGACGACCCGGAATACAAGGAGATCGCCTACACGGGCGAGATCAGCCTGGAGACCGACGCCTGCCTCCAACTCCTGCGCCGCCGCTACGAGGAGACGGTCGCCACGCGCTTCATCGTCGAGGGCGATCGCTCCACCGAGTACCGATTCGTCGCGTCGCCGACGCTGCGGCTGACGGTCGCCGTGGCGGGCGACCGATCAACCGTGATCCGCGCCACAGGGCGACCAATCGACCGGGTCAAGGAATTCGAGGACGAGCTGACCTCGCTGCTCGCCGGCGACGGCGCGGCATAGGCGCCCCGGGCGAAGCGACCCGAGAGACAGGCGGAGGGGCGGGCCGCCGCCCTCTCCGCCCGCGGGATGGGCGAATCTGCCGGGTTGGAGCGTCGTGGCGGGCACGCCCCGTCAGGCGGCCGCGTCGAGCTTGCGCAGGTAGGCCCGCGCCGAGTCGGCCATCGTGACCAGCGCCGCGCCCATCATGATCGCGTCCTTCAGGACCAGGCGGCCGGCGCCGCTCAGGTACGGGAAGCCGTGATGCTCGTCGCCCAGGTTCGGGACCCAGCATTCCGGCGTCGTGATCAGGAACGAGAGGGTCACGAACGACATCACGAATATCAGGAAGCTGCCGATGGCCGCGACCTGCGGGAGCCAGGGGTGCAGGCAGAGCATCAGACCGTAGAGCACGATCACCGAGCCCAGCCCGAAGGCGAACGTGTAGGTGCCATTGGATTCGTGCCAGGCGCGGTTCTCGGGCGTCGGGGCGCCCTCGGGGTTCTTGTGGGACTTGTACTCGTCGGGGTGGTTGATCAGGAAGTTCATGAACGGGCTGTTGGCGACGAACGGGATGATCCCGTCGGCCTCGTAGCGGCAGGCCTTCAGGCCGCCGATCCAGAGGAAGACCACGATGAGCCCCACCCGAGCCACCGTCACGCCGATCCGGTCCATCCCCGCCATCGTCTCGAACAGCCCACGCATGGTCATCCCTCCGTCCGGCTGGCCCGCGGCCGTCGAGGCGCGACCCGGCGGTCGCCCGAGCCTCGCGGCGCATCGGTCTCATTCTCGGCCGGATCGGTAGGGCGAGGAATGGACGGGACGCCCGAAGGGATGGACAGATTGCTCCCGCCGCGGATCTCGGTCTCGAACTCGCGGAAGAAGGTGGGGGAGACCCCGGCGAACTTCTTGAACAGGCGGCTGAAATACAGCTCGTCGTCGAAGCCCACCTCGGCGGCGATCTCCTTGACGGATCGGAGCGTGTGCAGAAGTTCCCACTTGGCGTGGGTCAGGATCCGCGCCCGGATCAGCGCCGTGGGGGTCGTCCCCAGGCGCTCGCGGACGACCCGGCCGAGCGTCTTGGGCGAGACGTGCAGCTCGCGGGCGTACCAGGCGGGCGCGCGGCGACGGCGGTACTCGACCTCGATCAGCGCCCGGAACCGCGCCAGCAACGGATGCCCGGCCGACCCCGGGTCGATCTCGCACGCCTCGCCGTCGGCCGACTTCCGGCGCGTCGCCAGCACCAGCAGCACCTTGAGGTAAGCCAGGGCCGCCTCGCGGTACGCCAGCCCGCGCTCGGCGTCCTCGCGGGCGATCCGCGCGGCCAGCTCGAAGATCTCGGCCCCTTCGCCCCCATCGAGCGGCAGGACGGGGACGCCGAGCGGGTCTCCGAACAGCGCCCCGGCGCACCCGGCCTCGGCGTGGAACGTCTCCACGCAGAGGAAATTGGCGTGGAAGTGGACGACGTTCCCGGCCATCGGCTCGTCGACGTGGAACCGGACGTACTGGTAAGGGACGGTGAACAGCAGCGAACGCGCGGCGAAGGGATGCCGGGCCTCGCCGACGGACGCATTCCCACGGCCGGACTCGATGCAGTAAACTCCGAAACAGTTCGAGCGGGAGGGTTCGAACTCCCCCGGTTCGACGGCCAGCGTCGTCGCCCGCAGCGGCTCGCCGCCGCGACGGGGGTCGTACATGCCGGTATTCGTCCGCCGTCGCGCCATCTCGCCGGGCCCCTCCCTCGTCGCGGGCGCCACGCCCGCCCACCTTGAAATCGATTCTAACGGTTCAACCGAGCGATCGTCCCCATGAGCAGCCTAGAGCCGATCCCGACGACCGCCGAACCCGCGGCCGAGCCGCCTCCCAAGCGTCGCCGGCGCGCCCGGCGCTGGGCGTCGGTGGCCATGACGCTCGTCGCGGCGTGGCTGGCCATCTCGTTCCTGGTCGCCTACAAGTTGACCGCGCGTCGCCATCCCCCCTTCCCCGAGCCCCCGCCGGTCGTCGACTGGGCGAGCTTCGAGGGGCTCCGGCTGAGGACGACGGACGGTGAGGAGATCGGCGGCTGGTTCGCGGAAGGGCGCGACGACGCGCCGAGCGTCCTGTTCCTGCACGGCAACGGCGGGGGGCGGTCGCACTGCCTGAACCGGGCGAGGCTGGTCGCGGAAGACCTGGGCGCCGCCGTGATGCTGATATCGCTGCGGGCGCACGGCGACTCCACCGGGGATTTCAACGACATCGGCCTGTCGGCCCGGCGCGACGTGGTCGCGGCGGTCGATTTCCTGGAAGCACGTCGGCCGGGGAGGCCGGTCGTGGTCGTGGGCGTCTCGCTCGGCTCGGCGGCGGCGGCGTTCGCGGCCGGGGAGCTGGGGGAGCGGGTCGCGGGCTACGTCCTGGAGAGCCCATTCAGCGACCTCAAGACCGCCGTCCGCAACCGCACGCGCATGCACCTGCCGACCCCCTTCGAGCAAGCCGCCTACCTGGGCCTGCGGGTCGCCGGGCTCGTCCTGCTGCCCGACATCGACGCGATCGCCCCGGAGAGGGCCGTGGAGGAGATCCCCGCCCGCGTGCCCGTCCTGATCCTGGCGGGGGACGCCGATCGGCACGCGACGCCGGCGGAGGCGCGGGCGATCCACGACCGGATCCGGGCCCACTGCCGGCTGGAGACGTTCCCCGGGGCGCACCACGAGAACCTCACGGAAGTCGACCCGGCGCGCTACCGGCGGACGCTGATCGACTTCACGTCGGGGGCCACGCGAGGGCGATTGTCCCTTTACAAGCCTCTCCCCGCGACCCCACAATAATCACCTTGAACGACGCCCCCGGGCCGCCGCCGTCCCGCGCCGATCGCCCGGATGTCTCCCGCCTCCCTCCTCGCAATCCGGGCCTGGATCCAACATGAGTGGCACGCAAGCCGCGAACGACGCCTCGAAGCAGAAGTTCGACAACGACGGCCAGTACAGCCGGAACTCGATCCTCCGCTACGAGATGATCTTCGGCGACAATTACATCAGCACGGGCGGCCCGGAGACGACCGACAACCTGACCTCGCGGCTGGAAGGCTTCCTCAAGCCGGGCGTGCGCGTGCTGGACGTCGGCAGCGGCATCGGCGGGGCGGCGTTCCACCTCGTCGAGAAGTACGGCGCGCGGGTCGTCGGCATCGACCTGGCCGAGGAGATGGTCGCCATCGGCATCGACCGCGCCGAGGCCGCCGGCATGTCGGACAAGGTCCGATTCATCCTGGGCGACGTCCTGGAGACCCAGTTCCCGGAGAAGTTCGACCTGATCTGGAGCCGGGACGCCTTCATGCACATCCCGGACAAGGCCCGCCTGTTCGAGACCCTGTTCGGCCTGCTCGCGCCCGGCGGCAAGCTCATCATCACCGACTACGCCCGCGGCAAGACGCCGGGCTCGCCGGAGTTCGAGGACTACATCAAGAAGACGCACTACAGCGTCATCGAGCCGGAGCGGTACGGCAAGGTCCTTGAGGCCGCCGGCTTCACCGACGTCGTGGTCGACGACGCCACGGCCACCTTCATCGACATCCTCAGGCGCGAGGAAGGGCGGCTGCGGAGCGAGCGGTCGCGGTTCCTGACCGCGTTCTCCGAGCAGGACCTGAATTACCTGGTCGACCGCTGGAACATGAAGATCGGCTTCTGCGAGGCCGGCGACATGAAGTGGGGCATCTACCTGGCGACCAGGCCCGCCTGACGATCGATCCGTCGGGTATGTTCTAACGAAGGCCCGCTCCTCCCCCGTCGCCCGGCGGGGGGGGCGGCGCCGGCGCGAAGGCGGACCGGGGAGGTCGAAGCGGCATGCCGGGGACCGAGAACGACGACGTCCGTGACCTGGCGACGTTCGGTTACAAGCAGGAGCTGGATCGTTCGCTGGGGAGCTTCTCCTCGTTCGCCGCGGGCTTCTCCTACATCTCCATCCTGACCGGCGTCCCCCAGATGTTCTACCTGGGGTACTCCGCCGGGGGGCCGGCCTTCTTCTGGACGTGGCCGCTGGTCTTCGTCGGCCAGTTCCTGGTGGCCCTCTGCTTCGCCGAGATGGCCTCGGCCTACCCGCTGTCCGGCGGCGTCTACCAGTGGTCGAAGCAGGTGGGGACCCCCCTCGGGGGTTGGCTCACCGGCTGGGTCTACCTGGCCTGCCAGATCCTGTCGCTGGCGGCCGTCGCGCTGGCGTTGCAGAACACGCTGCCGCAAATCTCCGGCTGGTTCCAGTGGTTCGGCGACGGCTCCCGGCCCGAGGACCAGGCGCGGAACGCCGTGCTCCTGGGGTGCGCGCTGATCGCCTTCACGACGGTCATCAACGCGGTCGGCGTCAAGCTGATGGCCTACGTCAACAACGCGGGGGTTTTCGCCGAGCTGCTCGGCGTGATCCTGCTGATCGTGCTGCTGTTCTGGCATGCCGTCCGCGGGCCGTCGATCCTGGTAGAGACGTACGAACGCGGCGTCGGGGAGCCGGGCGGCTACCTCGGGGCCTTCCTGGCGGCGGCCGTCATGGCGTCGTACGTCATGTACGGCTTCGACACCGCCGGGACGCTGGCCGAGGAGACGTCGAACCCGCGTCGGCGGGCGCCGCGGGCGATCCTGCGGGCGCTGGCGGCGGCGGGCGTCGCGGGGGGCCTGCTGATCGCGGCCGGCATCATGGCGATGCCCGACCCGGCCGACCCGGCGATGGGCCAGGTCTCCGGCGGCCTGCCGATGGTCATCAAGACCGTGCTGGGCCCGAGCGTGGGGACCGTCTTCCTCGTCGAGGTCGTCTTCGCCGTCGTCGTCTGCTCGCTGGCGGTCCACGCGGGGACCGTCCGCCTCATCTTCGCGATGGCCCGCGACAACAGCCTGCCCTTCGCCGAGACGCTGGCGAAGGTGACGGGGGAGACCCGCACCCCCATCGCGCCGGCGATCGTCACCGGGATCCTCGCCGCGGGCATCCTCCTGGTGAACGTCAACGCCCCCCGGCTGATCGAGACCATGTGCGCCGTGGCGCTGGTGTGGGCCAACCTCGCCTACCTGATGGTCACCACGCCGATGCTCCTGGCGCGGTTCCGCGACGGCCGGGCGGAGGAGCCGGCCCCCCCCGGGGATCGGTTCAGTCTGGGCCGTTGGGGGCTGCCGGTGAACCTGGCGGCGACCGTCTGGGGGGTCTTCGTGGTGATCAACATGAGCTGGCCCCGGGCCGAGATCTACGGCGACCATCCGATCGGCCGCTACGCCGCGCTCCACGCGACCGCCGGCCTGCTGGCGATCGGCGCGACGTACTACCTGGCGGTGGGACGCCTCCGCGCGGGGGTCCGCCCGGAACACGCCGCCGAGGAGTTGGACTTCGCCGACCCCGGCGTGATCGCCCAACTCGCCCCCGGGGAATCGTCCTGACCCGACGGCGCGCCCGGCGAATCGACCCATGCCGCATCGAACCGAAGGGAAGCCGCGAGAGATGGCCGAGACCGAGATCACGCAAGACGCACGCCCCGTCAGCACGACCCGCAAGATCCTGGGATGGTGCGTCCACGCGTTCACCGCCTCCGGCTTGGCGATCGCGGCGGTCATCCTCTACCTGCTGGTGCGGGGGGGGCCCGACGCCTTCCGCTGGTCATTCCTCCTGATGATCCTGGCGACGATCGTCGACGCCGTCGACGGCACGTTCGCACGGGCGGTCCGGATCAAGGAGGCCGTCCCCAACTTCGACGGCCGCCGCCTCGACGACATCACCGACTTCATCACCTACACCTTCCTCCCCCTGATGCTCGTCTGGCGCGCGGAGCTGATCCCGGCCGGATACGAGGCCTGGCTGATCGCCCCGCTGCTGGCGAGCGCCTACGGCTTCTGCCAGGTCGACATCAAGACGCCCGACGGCTACTTCCTGGGCTTCCCGTCGCTGTGGAACGTCGTGGCGCTCTACCTGTACGCCCTGCCGATCCCCCCCTGGCCGGCGCTGTACATCCTGCTATTCCTGGCGTTCCTGACCTTCGTGCCGGTGAAGCACCTGTACCCGTCGATGCCCGGCCGGCTGAACCGATTCGCCACGAACACCGGCGCGCTCTGGGGCCTGCTGGCCTTCGCGCTCGTCGGCAGCCTGCCGACGGACGCCGCCCCCGAGTTCACCTCGACTCAGCGCGTGCTGGCCTACGTCTCGTTGATCTACCCGATCTTCTACATGGTCACGTCGTGGTACATCACGCTGAAGGCGTGGCTGAAGCCGGCGAGGCCGGCGGAAGAGGTCGCCTCGGCCGTCGGGTGATATTTCGCCGCGTATCGTCGCCCCCCCGGCAGCCACCGTGGGGGCGACCGAGGGCTCGCTCATCCAGGCTCGCCCGCCCTGCCGCCGTGCTCCAAATCCCACGCGCGGGCCTGGCGTTGGCCCTCGGGGACGTCGACCAGCGCCAGCAGCAGGCCGCCGACAACGAAGAAGCCGATCACGCCCAGGATGGCGCCCCGGCTGGAGCCGGTGGCGAAGTTGATCGCGGCGAACATGGCCGGGCCGAAGATGCCGGCGAACTTCTCCACCACGGCGAAGAAGCCGAAGAACTCGCCCGACTTGGAGCGCGGGATCAGGCTGGCGAACAGCGACCGCGACAGCGCCTGCGTCCCCCCCTGCACCACGCCGACCAGGCCCGCGAGGATGAGGAAGTGGGTCTCGGTGGTCATCGAATAGCCGACGGCGCAGATCACCGTGTAGACCACCAGGCCGAGCATGATCGACCGCTTCACCCCCAGCAAGCCCGCCAGCGAGCCGAACAGGAACGAACACGGGACGCCCACGAACTGCACGATCAGGATCGCCGTGATCATGACCGTCGGGTCCAGCCTCAGCTCCTCGCCGTAGATCGTCGCCATGCGGATGATGGTGCCGATGCCGTCGTTGTAGATCAGGAACGCCAGGAGCATCAGGAAGCCGTGGCGGAACCGAGTCAGGTCGCCGGCCGTCTCGCGGAGCCGCCCCAACGTGGCGCGCACGGGGTGCATCGCGGCCCAGCGCTCGCCGCCGGCTAGACGCGGCTCGGGGACGCGGCGGAACAAGGGGATCGAGAAGATCCCCCACCAGATCGCCACCGACACGAAGGTCAGCCGGACCCGCAAGGTTCTCCCCGCCTCCGTGGCCGCGTCCGGGCCGGGGAGCCCGAACCATTCCGGCTTCGTGATCCAGGCCAGGTTCAGCGCCAGGAGGATGCCGCCGCCGATGTAGCCGAGCGCGTACCCGGTGGTCGAGAGGCGGTCGATCTCCTCGTCGGAGGCGACGTGCGGCAGCAGCGAGTCGTAGAAGACGAAGCTGGCGTTGGCGCCGATGTTCGCCAGGACGAACAGGACCGACGCCAGGATCCAATCGCCGGAATGGATGAAGAACATGGCCGCCGTCGCCGCCAGGCCCAGCGCGAGGAAGAGGCCCAGGAGCGGCTTCTTGCGCGCGGTGTGGTCGGCGTAGGCCCCCAGGATGGGGGACATCAGGGCGACGATCACCATGCCGAGCGTGGTGATGGCCGCCAGCCGGCCGGAGGCGACGTGCGACGGCTGGCCGGAGTTGGCCACCTGCGAATAATAGATGGGGAAGACGGCGGTGATGATCGTCGTCATGAAGGCCGAGTTGGCCCAGTCGTACATCGCCCACGCGCGCGCCTCGGGTCGGGCCAGCCCCAGCTTGGCCAGCGCGCCGCGCGTCGGCGGATTCGGTTCCTCGGCCATCCTCGCCCTCCCCGCGAATCGTCCCCATCTCCGTGAAGGCCATAGTTCTACGGGGAACCGGCCCGGTTGAACAGGGGATCCCGGTTCCACGGCCGCATGCGCCGAGGCCGGGGCGCGACCGGGAGGGGGGCCGAGGCTTAAAATCCGCTTAAGCGACGGTTACGAGGTGGACAATGTCCGTCATCGGCGTGGATAGTTATCCCTAGAACGAGCGCGCCCCGTCCCCCCGGACGGCGGTCGCGCCGGCGCGTCGCGTGGTCGGTCAGGTCGGCCGCGCACCCCGGGGACGCGGCCCCCACGCGGCCTCCCGCGGCGTCTCGCGTCGATCCACCCATCCCGCGGAGGCCGGCGAGCCCCGGCCCTCGCCGGAGCCGCATCGAGGAATCATGGCAAGACCCAACGCGCTTCAACTGACCTCTCGCTGGACCTGGACGGCCGCCGGCCTGATCGTGGCCCTGGCGGCCGGCTTCGGCGCCTGGAAATACATCGGCGCGGCTCATGCTCCGGTCGCCGAGCCCGAGACTCCGGCGGTGCCGGCGGCCGTGGCGACGGCCCCCCCGGCCGAGTCGTCGGCCAACTCGCCGGACCAGCCCCGGGTGGTGAAGCTCACGGCCGAGCAGCGCCAGCTGATCGGCGTCGAGGTCGAGCCGGTCAAGCTCGAGCACGAGACGATCCTGGTCCGGGTCCCCGGCCGGGTCGCCCCCGACGAGCACCGCTACGCGTTCATCACGCCGCGGGCGCCGGGCATCGTGCGGAGCGTCTCGGTCCGGATCGGCCAGGACGTGAAGGCGGGCGACGTGCTGGCGACCATCGAGAGCGCCGCCGTCGGCCAGAGCCGGCTCGACCTGCTGATGAACCTCCAGGCGCTGGACGTCGCCCAGGCGATGGCCCGCTGGCAGGCGACCATCCTGAAGAACACGCTGGAGTTGATCGAGCGGCTCAAGGCCGGCGACTCTCCCGACGAGATCAACGAGAAGTTCGCCGAGAAGCCCGTCGGGACCAACCGCGAGCGGCTGATGACGGCCTACACCGCGAGCCGGCTGGCCAAGGCGAACCTCGCCCGGCAGAGCGACCTGTACGACCAGGAGATCATCCGCGGCCGGCTGATGGAGGAGTCCAAGGCCCGCTTCGACGCCGACCTGGCCGCCTACCAGACCCTCCTGGACCAGATGGGCTACGAGACTACCCTGGCGAACACCCGGGCCCAGCAGGCGCTCCGACAGGCCGAGACCGCCGTCCTGGTGGCCCGCGAGAAGCTCCAGGTGCTGGGGGTCGACCCGGACGACGACGACTACATCCCCAAGACGCTCCGCCAGCACCAGCGGGCGGCCGGCGCGGCGCCGGACAAGCCGCTGGAAGAGGCCGGCAGCGCGGAGTCCGTGCTGAACGTGGCCGAGGCGCTGGCGGCGGGGGCCGAGGAGGCCAAGGGCTCCGGGCCCCACCCGCTCCCCGAGGGGCCGGCGAGCCTGTACAAGCTCAAGGCCCCGTTCGCCGGGACCATCCTCGACCGCGAGCTGGTCGTCCCCGGCGTGGCCGTCGACGTCACCCACCGCATCTTCACGCTGGCCAACCTGGAGGACGTCTGGGTTGAGGCCAACATCAACCCCAGCAACCTCCCGTACGTCCAGAGCGAGGACAAGGTCTCGATCACCTTCGAGTCCGACGCGTACCCCGGCAAGGTGTTCGACGCCCGCCTGCTCTACACCGGCGACCTCGTCGTCGAGAAGACCCAGACCGTCACCCTCCTCGCCCGCGCCGACAATCCCGAACGCCTGCTGAAGCCCGGGATGTACATCGACGTGGCCCTCTCGGTCCGCTCCGAGGAGCAGCTCCCCTCGGTCCCCAGCGAGGCCCTGCTCTCCGACGACGACCGCTGGATCGCCTTCGTCCGCGTCGGCCCCGACGAGTTCGAGATGCGCGAGGTCCAGACCCGCGGCCCCGGCGAGGGGCGGGCCGCCATCGTCTCCGGCCTGGAGCCGGGCGAGGAGGTCGTCACCCGCGGCGCGTTCAAGCTCAAGTCGGAGTGGATCCGCCTGGCCTCTTCCGAGCCCTGATCGCTCGTCGGCCCGCGCCTCGCGCGGGCCGACGGCCGGCCCCGGACGACGAAGTCCGCGGGCCGGCCCTGCTCGCCGTCCCGCGACGGCGCCCCGCCCCCGACCCGCCCCCCGGCCTCCCCTTCCCGGGGGGGGCGATGATCGCCGTGCAGACATCGGATCTTCCGAGCCTCGACCGCCCCGACGGGCCCGCCGAGTTTCCGCCACGCACAGGAATCCTCATGATCGACCGCCTCATCGACTGGGCGCTGCGCAACCGCCCCCTGGTCATCCTGCTGCTCGTCGGCCTGCTCGCCTGGGGGCTGCGCTCGCTGACGAGGCTCCCCATCGACGCCACGCCGGACATCTCGAACGTCCAGGTGATGGCCCTGACCAGCTCGCCGGGGCTTGGGCCGGTGGAGATCGAGCAGTTCATCACGATCCCGGTCGAGAACGCGATGAACGGCATCCCCCGCATCGACGAGGTGCGCTCGTTCTCGCAGTTCGGCCTGTCCAGCGTGACCGTGGTGTTCGAGGAAGGGACCGACATCTACTGGGCGCGGCAGCAGGTGGGCGAGCGGCTGGCGATCGTGCGCTCGGCGATCCCGCCGGAGTTCGGCCAGCCCGAGCTGGGCCCGATCTCCACCGGCCTCGGCGAGGTGTTCCAGTTCGAGGTGAGGAACGCCCCGGACGCCTCGCGGCCGCGCTCGCTCATGGAGCTGCGGACGATCCTCGACTGGGAGGTCGCCCGACCGCTGAAGAGCGTGCCCGGCGTCGTCGAGGTCAACGCCTTCGGCGGCGAGCTGAAGACCTTCGAGGTCCGCCTGAACACCGATCGGCTGATGGCCCGCAACATCTCCGTGAACCAGGTGTTCGAGGCGATCCGCCAGAACAACAGCAATTCGGGCGGCGGCTACCTGGAGCGGCAGGGGGAGCAGCGGGTGATCCGGGCCGTGGGCCTCGTGAGCACGCTGAAGGACCTGGAGGAGATCGTCCTGGCCACGACGCCGGCGGGCACGCCGGTCTACGTCCGAGATGTCTCCGACGTGATGTTCGCCCCCATGATCCGCAACGGCGCCGTCTCGCGCGACGGCCAGGGGGAGGCGGTCACGGCCACCGCCATGATGCTCGCCGGCGAGAACTCCCGCGTGGTCGTCGACCGGATCAAGGCCAAGCTCGACGAGATCCGCCCGCGGCTGCCCGAGGGGGTGATCGTCGAGCCGTTCTACGACCGCGCCGTGCTCATCACCCGGACGATCACCACCGTCGCCTCGAACCTGACCGAGGGCGGCTTGCTGGTAGTCGCCGTGCTGCTGGCGATGCTGGGGAACCTCAAGGCGGGCCTGGTGGTCGCCCTGTCCATCCCGCTGTCGATGCTCTTCGCCATCAACCTGATGGTCTACTACGGCATCGCCGGCAGCCTCATGAGCCTGGGGGCGATCGACTTCGGCCTGATCGTGGACAGCTCCGTCATCATGATGGAGAACTGCGTCAGCCACCTGTCGCACGCGGACAAGCGGCGCAACCCGGTCGACGTGGTCCGCGAGGCGGCGTTCGAGGTCCGCAAGCCGGTCGTCTTCGGCGTGGCGATCATCACCATCGTCCACCTGCCGCTCCTGGCGCTGGAGGGGGTGGAAGGGAAGATGTTCCGGCCGATGGCCCTGACGGTCGTCTTCGCCCTGATCGGCTCGCTGATCCTCTCGCTGACGGCGACCCCCGTGCTGGCGTCGCTGATCCTCAAGCCGGGCACGTCGGAGGTCGAGACGCTGCCGGTCCGCGTGAGCAAGCGCCTCTACCGGCCGATCCTCGGCTTCTCGCTGAGCCATCCGGTGCTCGTGTCGGTCGTCTCGGTGCTGGCGTTCCTGTCGACGATGCCGATCGCGATGAGCCTGGGCGGGGAGTTCATCCCGCGGCTCGACGAGGGGGACATCCAGGTCGTCGTGACGCGGCCGCCGTCGGCCTCGCTGAGCGAGAGCATGGAGGACGCCGCGCGAATCGAGGTGGCGCTGAAGGAGGCGATGCCGACCCAGATCGAGTCCGTCGTCTGCCGCACCGGCCGCCCCGAGATCGGCATCGACCCGGCGGGCGTGAACCAGACCGACGTCTTCATCTTCCTGAAGAAGCCGAAGGAGACGTACGTCGACCTGGCGCTCAAGCCGCTGCACCCGCTCATCGAGCTGTTCGGCGGCGGCGACCACGGCCCGACCAAGGCGGAGATGATCGGCGAGATGGAGAAGATCTTCCGCCGCGAGATCCCCGGCGCGACGTTCAACTTCGGCCAGCCGATCGAGATCCGGTTCAACGAGATGCTCGCCGGCGTGCGGGCCGACCTGGGCATCGGCGTGTTCGGCGACGACCTGGACGTCCTCCAGGAGAAGGTGAACGAGATCGCCGCGGCGATCGAGGACATCCCGGGCGCGGCCGACGTGCGGGCCCAGGTGCTCGGCGGCCTGCCCTTCCTCCGCGTCCAGATCAACCGCGAGGACATCGCCCGCTACGGCATCAACGCGTCGGCGATCCTCGACGTCGTCTCGGCGCTGGGCGGCAAGGTGGTCGGCCAGGTGATCGAGAATCAGCGCACGTTCGCGCTCCAGGTGCGGTTCGAGCCCTCGGCGCGCGACGACATCGAGTCGATCAGGCGGCTGAAGATCGCCGACCCGACCGGCCGGATGATCCCGCTGGCCGAGCTGGCCGATTTCCACCAGGAGGACGGCGCCTTCGAGATCTGGCGGAAGGACCGCCAGCGGCGGGCGATGGTCCAGGCCAACGTCCGCGGCCGCGACCTGGCGACGTTCGTCTCCGACGCCCAGGCGGCCGTGGCCAGCAAGGTGGAGCTGCCGCGTGGCTACTTCCTGGAGTGGGGCGGCACGTTCAAGAACCTCCAGTCGGCCACCGAGCGGCTCACGATCGTCGTGCCGGTCGCCCTGGTGCTGATCTTCCTGCTGCTCTACGGGACGTTCCAGTCGGTGAAGCTGGGGGCGCTGATCTTCCTGTCGGTCCCGCTGGGGGCGATGGGCGGGATCCTCGCGCTCTGGCTGCGCGAGATGAACCTCAGCATCTCCGCGGGGGTCGGCTTCATCGCGCTTTCGGGCGTGGCGGTGCTGGACGGCCTGGTCATCGTGGCGGCGATCCGCCAGCGCGTCGAGTCCGGCGTGCCGATGCGCGAGGCCGTCGCGGGCGCGTCGATGAGCCGGCTGCGGCCGGTGCTGATGACGGCGCTCGTGGCCAGCCTCGGGTTCATCCCGATGGCCTTCTCGACCGGCTCCGGCGCCGACGTCCAGCGCCCGCTGGCGACCGTCGTCATCGGCGGCCTGATCACCAGCACGGCCCTGAAGCTGATGCTGATCCCGGCCACCTACGCCTGGTTCGACCCGGGCCCGCCCCGCCGCGAGGGCGAGGGCGAGGGCGAGGGCGAGCCTATCCCCGCCCACTGAGGCCCGCGAGGCGGGCGGATCGCTTGTCGGGGCGCGGGCGGCGGTGCTAAACTGCGCCGAGCGCTCCGACAAGCGAGCCGCACCGTCCGCCCCGGGATCGCCGAGCCGTCATGTCCACAGCCGCGCCGCGGAACGAGTCGGCACGCATGCATCGCGAGGCGTGCCTGCGCCTGAAGGAGCGGATCCGCGCCGACGCCGGGGCGCGGGTCGAGTCGCTGCTGGCCGACGAGCCCGAGCTGGCGGGCGACGACGACGCCCTGCTGGAATTGATCCTGGCCGAGACGGCCGCCCGTCGAGCCCGCGGCGACGACTCGACGGCCGCCGAATGGGCGACTCGGCTCCGCGCCCTCGTCCCGGACCCGCGCCGACGCGAGGCGCTTGAGGGCCTGCTCTCCACCGAGATGAAGACGCTGGCGGAGCCGTCCTCGGCCGCGGCCCAGAAGCCCAGGGCCGTCCGGGGCTGGATCGGCCGGTATCACGTCCTGGAGGAGATCGGCCGGGGGGGGATGGGGGTCGTCTACAAGGCCCGCCAGGTGAACCCGGGCCGGCTCGTCGCCCTCAAGATGATCCTGGCCGGCGAGCACGCCAACGCCCGCGAGCGCGCCTACCTGCGCAAGGAGGCGGAGACCGCGGCCAAGATCACGCACCCCAACATCGTGCAGATCCTCGACGCCGACGAGCACGAGGGGCTCCCCTTCCTGGTGATGGAGTACGTCGACGGCGGGCCGCTGGCCCGGATGACGCGGTCGGCCCCCCAGCCGATCCGGTGGTCGACCCGGCTGATCGAGACGCTGGCGAGGGCCATCCACGTCGCCCACCGCGCGGGCATCGTCCACCGCGACCTCAACCCGACCAACATCCTGATGACCCAGGACGGGGTCCCCAAGATCGGCGACTTCGGGCTCGCCAAGTTCCTCCTCGCCGACGACGCCGGGTCGCAGTCGGGGAAGATCCTCGGGACCCCTTCGTACATGGCCCCGGAGCAGCTCTCCCAGGGGGGCCGGGAGGTCGATGCCCGCACGGACGTCTACGCGCTGGGGGCCGTCCTCTACGAGATGCTCGCCGGCACGCCCCCGTTCCGCGGCCTGACCCCGATGGAGACGCTCTGCCAGGTGGCGGAGGGGGAGGTCGTCGCCCCGTCCAGGCTGCGGCACGGGCTGCCGGAAGACCTGGAGACCATCTGCCTGAAGTGCCTGGAGCGCAACCCCGCCGCCCGCTACCCCGACGCCCGCGCCCTGGCCGACGACCTCCGCCGCTTCCAGGCGCGCGAGCCCATCCACGCCCGGCGCACGCCCCGGCTCCGCCGCGCCGCGCAGTGGGCCGGGCGCGAGCCCCTGGCCGCCGGGCTGCTCGCCCTGAGCCTGCTGCTGCTGGCGACCCTCATCGCGGTCGCCGGTTACTACAGCATCCACCTGCGCAACCTCGCGACGCAGGCGGAGCAGCTCTACGGCCAGCTCCAGACGCAAGACTACATGAATCGCACCTACAAGGGGGTGATGGGGTCGGAATCCGAGCTTGCCCAGCGAAGCCGGCACGACTTCCAGCTCGGCCGCATCCACTCCCACGCGGCGCGGGGCGAAATCGAGCTTGCGATCGAGATGTTCGACTCCCTAAAACGAGCCTCGCCGCGCGAGGACGCGTTCGAATGGCGTTACATCGACCGCCTGATCCATCGCTGGGCCCGGCTGCTGAGCGACGCCTCGGCGCACCGGGCGGCGGTCTCCGGTATCGCGGCGAGTCGCGACGGCCGCTGGCTGCTCTCCGGCGACGTCGAGGGGAGGGTCGTCGCGTGGGACGTCGACGGCGGCGGGTTCAGGCCGCTGGTGGACCACCGCGACCGCCCGGCGCGCGCGATGGCCGTCGCGAGCGGCCCCGATGGCGGCCCGATCGCCTACGCCTCCGTCCACGTCGACGAGGAGGCCGCCACCGTCCGGATATGGGCCGAGGACGACGCGTCCGAGCACTCCGCCCTCGGCGCCGCCATCCGAGACGTGGCCGAGATCGGCTTCGTTGGGGGCGACGATCTGCTGATCGCGCGGTGCCGCGGGGGCGACTCTTCGCGCTGGCGCGCCCTCTCTTACCGGAAGATCGATGGCGGCTGGCGCGAGTCGCCGGGGGACGAGATCCGGGACGCGTTCTGCCTCGCCTTCTCGCCCGACGGCGCGACCGCCGCCATCGGGGTCGGCGACGGGTCCGTCGTTGTTCGCGGCCCCGGGGACCGGCGGTCCGTCCTCACCCCCCCGGACCCCGCCCGTCCGACCGCCCTGGCCTTCTCCGCCGACGGCCGCGCGCTGGCGACCGGGTGGGACGACGGCCGGATCGTCGCCTGGGACCTGGACGCCGAGGCCCCTTCCGCCGTCCTGACGTGCGACGCGGGCCCGCCGAGCTTCCTGGCTTTCGGCCCCAGGGGGAGGAGCATCCTCGTGATCGAGGGGGGCCGAGCCCCGAGACTCCGCGAGTCGCGGCCCGGGGGCCGGGTCCACGCGCTGTCCGCGCCCAACGAGCCCCCGAGTCGGTTCAGCGTCGCCCCCGACGGCGGGACGCTGGTGCTCGGTTACGAGAACCGCCCGACGCTCGTCTGGGACCTCACGCGGCCGAGCGCCACTCCCGACGAGATCGGCGGCCTGCTCGCGCCGAGCTGCCTGGAGTTCTCCCCCGCGGGGGACGCCCTGTTCCTGAGCTTCGACCAGCCGGCGATCTTCGTCCACTCCACGAAGCCCGCCCCCTCGCCCCGAATCATCCTCGCGGGCCACTCCGAGGAGGCGTGGGCGCTCGCCTTCTCGCCCGACGGCGCCATCCTGGCCTCCGGCGGGGACGACCATCAGATCAAGCTGTGGGACGTCGCCACGAGCGAGGAGCTGGCCGCCGTCGAGGCCCACTCGCAGACGGTCACGGGCCTGGCGTTCGCCCCCCAGGGGGGCCATCTCGCCAGCGTCAGCCTGGACGGCTCGTGGAAGATCTGGCGGGTGGACCGCACGCCCGACGGCCGCGGCGCGAGCCTGTCGCCGCTCCACGAGCTGCGGCCCCCGGGGGCCGGCTCGTTGCGCTGCGTCGCCTACTCGGCCGACGGGCTGCGGGTCGCCGCCTCGGGCACGACGCCCGACATCCTCATGAACCGGGCCCCAATCTACGACTCCCCCAGCGTCATCCCCGGGGCGCACTCGAAGATGATCACCGCCTTGGCGTTCGCCAGGGGCCCGGAGCCCTTCCTGGCAACGGCCTCGATCGACCGCCTATACCGGGTCTGGGACGCGGAGACCGGCTCGCCGGTGAGCGTCGCGCTGCACGGCGACAGCCCGTTGCTGGCCCTGGCCTTCTCGCCGCCCGGCCGGGGGGGATCGCTGCTGGCCGCTGGGGGAGACCCCCGACTGGTCTCGATCCTGGATACACGCGACTTCACGATGGGGCCCCCCGTCCGGGAGCATCCCGCCTCGATCCGGGCCCTGGCCTTCTCCACCCGGGGCGAGACGCTGGCCACCGGCTGCGACGACGGCCGGCTCCGGCTCTGCGACGCGGCGACCCGCCAGGTCGTCTACGCGCTCGACGGCCACCGCGACCGGATCAACGCCGTCGCCTTCTCGCCGGACGACTCGACCCTGGCCTCGTGCAGCCACTCCGGACAGGTCATCCTCTGGAAGGCCGGCCCGCCCCCCCCGCCGTGACGCGCGCATGGGCGGCCCTGGCCACGCTGGCCGCCGCGGCCGGGATCGCCGGTGCCCAGGAGATCCGCCTGGAGGACGTGGCGGAGCGGGCCGGCGTCCACTTCCGCCACCACGCCGGCTCGCGCGGGCGGCACGACCTCCCGGAGATCATGGGGGGCGGCCTCGCGCTGTTCGACGCCGACGGCGACGGCCTGCCCGATCTGTACGCCTGCCAGGGGGGCCCGATCGCGGCCGACTCTCCCGGGGGAGATCCGCCCAGCCGCCTCTATCGCAACCTCGGCGGGCTCCGGTTCGAGGACGTCACCGAGGCCGCCAACGCCCCCGGCCCGAGCTACGCCATGGGCGCCGCGGCCGGCGACTACGACGGCGACGGCCGCGTCGACCTCCTCGTCACCGGCTGGCGCGGCCAGCGACTCTACCGCAACCTCGGCGGGCTCCGGTTCGAGGACGTCACCGAGGCCGCCGGCCTCTCCTCGGATCGATGGACGACCGGCGCCGCCTGGGCGGACCTGGACGGAGACGGCGACCTGGACCTTTACGTCGCCGCCTATCTCGACTACGACCCCGAAGCCGCCCCCTACTGCGCCGCGCCCGACGGCCGCCGCGACTACTGCGGTCCGGAGGACTTCGAGGCCCAGCCCGACCACCTCTACCGCAACGACGGCGGCGTCTTCGTGGACGTCGCGGCCGAGGCCGGACTGCCGGCGCGCCCGGAGCGGGGCCTCGGCGTGCTTATCGCGGACTTCGACGGCGACGGCCGGCCGGACGTCTTCGTCGCCAACGACGGCGGCCGGTGCCGGCTGCTGGCCAACCGCGGCGGCCTCCGCTTCGAGGACGTGGCCGAGGCGGCCGGCGTCGCGCGCGACGGCCGCGGCCGGGCCCTGGCCGGCATGGGGACCACCACGGCCGACCTGGACGGCGACGGCCTCCCCGATCTCGTCGTCGCCAACTTCCTGGGGCGTTCCACGATCGCCTTCCGCGCCCTCGACGACCGGGGGACGTTCCAGGACGAGACCGCGCGGCTCGGCCTGGCGGCCGCCACGCGCGACGTCCTGGGCTTCGGGGTCGTCGCCGCCGACTTCAACGCCGACGGGCGGGTCGACCTCCTCCAGGTCAACGGCCACGTCCTCGACCGCGCCCGGCTCGGCGTCCCCTTCGCCATGCCGCCGCGGCTGCTGCGGGGCCGCGAGGGGGGGCTCGTCGACGCCTCCGGCGAAGCCGGCGATTGGTTCGCGCGGGCCGCGCTGGGGCGGGGCCTGGCCGTGGCCGACCTGGACGGCGACGGCAGGCCGGACGCGGCGGCCGCCGCCCTCGACGCGCCGCTCGCGCTGCTCCACAATCGCTCGCGATCGGGCCCGTCGGTGGCCGTCGACCTGATCGATCGCCACGGCCTCCCCGCCATCGGGGCCCGCGCGCGGGCGATCGCCGGGGGCAAGACGGTCGCGCGGCACCTCTCGTCCGGGGACGGCTACCTTTCATCCTCGCCCCCGCGCCTCTCATTCGCGACCGGCGGGGCCGACGCGCTCGACGCCCTGGAGGTCCGGTGGCCCTGGGGGGGTGTCGAGACCTGGCGGGGCCTGCGAGCGGGGGAGGTCCACCGCCTCGTCGAGGGCCACGCCGGGGTCAACGCCCCTTCCGGCTCGCGGAGTACCTCGGCCCGTCTCCCGTGAGCAGCCAGCGGGGGTTGGCCCCGGTGCGTTGGAGGAACAGGAGCATCACCGAAGCCGGCATGGTCGCGCCGGTCTCGTAGCCGACCCACGCGCCGAAGGTGATCCCCAGCTCGTTGGCCAGCATCGGGCCGCCATGCTCGCCGTAGAGTTCCATCCTGACCTCGCGCAGGCGGCCGGCCATGCCCCGCTTGACCGCCCCCCAATCGGGCTGGAATTCGAAGTCTCTCATGGGGCCCGCCTCGATCGACCCTCGTCCACCTCTCGGGGACCAGGTCTGGGAAGTGCCATTCTTTCCTACTGAGGTTAAGCGTCAGGCGACGCGTCGCGACGACCCGTTGAGGGGAAAATTCCGGGAATCCGAATTTCCATGACGCGGCGCGGCGCGGATCGCGGTGACTGAGGGCATGGGGGGAGTCGAATCGACCCGCGATCGGCCCCGCCCCCCGGAACGACTCGTCAACCGATCGTCGCAACCGAGGGTAGAGTCCCGTGTCATTCGTCCTCCAGACCGAGATCGACCACCTGGCCGGCCGGA
The DNA here is from genome assembly GCF_037189885.1 of Paludisphaera sp. Taxonomy (NCBI): domain Bacteria; kingdom Pseudomonadati; phylum Planctomycetota; class Planctomycetia; order Isosphaerales; family Isosphaeraceae; genus Paludisphaera; species Paludisphaera sp. Next base: position 20,230 of record NZ_JBBCIR010000090.1, on the reverse strand, counting down.
TCGAGCGGGCATTCCTGCGTCGGGGAGCCCGATGGAATTCCTCCTGCTCCACCCCCCGGGTTTGGGCGGCAGCCGCCCGGATCCTCCGCCAGTGCGGGCTCGATGACCCAGCCCTCCCCACCGACCCCGAATTGTACGTGGCCGCCCAGGGTATCGACCCGGAATCCGTCGACCCCTGGACCGACCTGGCCAGCCCGCTGGCCGTGGACCGGTACCGGCGGCGAGTCCGGTCGATCGTCCGCCAGCTCCGGTCGGAACTCTCCAGGGAGATTCGCAAGGCCGAGCGATCCATCGAGGGCGGTCGGCCGGCGGCCGAGGTCCTCGCCGGGCGGGACCCGCGATTCTCGCCCCTGGGACGGTACATCGTGGCCCGGCGGGCGGGCCTGGACGACCTGGCTCAGCGATGGAGCGACGGGGCCCTGATCCAACACCAGGGCTGCCCGCTCTACCGCGAGGCCTGCGTCGGTCTGCTGCCGGACGAGGACTATCCTCGCGAATCCGAGGCCGTCCCCGCCCCGCGCCGCTCGCTCCTGGCGACCGTCGCCTCCTCGAACTAGCAACCCGTCCCGACCCGGCCCGCTCGGCCCATCCGCCCTCCGACCCCGGGTGCCCGCCGGCGGTCCAGCCTGGCGATCCTGACGACTCGTCGGCAAGATCCAGATTTCCCGAAGACGCCGATTACTCCGGTTCGATGATTGATATCGACGCCCGTCGCGCCCGCCCCCTCCCGGGGCCCCCGGCGCGACGGGTCGCGCGGCCCCACCGCGCCCGCTAATCCTCCGTACCCAACCCAACGACAATCCGACCACCCTGAAGGCCCTTCGCCCGAGGAGTCCCTCCATGCGCACGCGCCGAACTTTCCGCCCGTCCCTCGAATCGATGGCCTCCCGGATCGTCCCCAGCGACGCCGTCTATTTCCCCATCAACCCGATGCTGCCGGTGATGATCCCCACCCAGCCCCCCGACACCTACATCAGCCCGACGCTCCCCTATTACATCCGGGTCGAGGATCCGTATCACGAGACGATCGTCGGCCCCGACGACAGCTCCGAACCGCCGCCGCTGGGGACGCCGAGGGATGAAATGGTTTGACGCCGCCTCCCCGCAACCGCCTTCATAAGCACGGCAATCCATCCCCGCACCCGACGGAGGCCGAACCGCCCCGACGCCCAAAACCCTTACCTACAGGGAATCATCGTCGATCTTGGCCCTGGCGACCGGCCGGCGCCCGGACCTGACCGACGGGTCCCCCCTGGTTCGAGACCAGTGTCGCCGCCCGATCGGGCTCGCGCGTCGAATCCGCGACCCCTGGTTCCCCCTGCACGCCGCGACGGGTAGAATGTAGAATAAGGCCAACTGTCCGATCACCCACGGTCGCGACTCCGGCCACCTACACTCTCCGTCGGCGACCGTCGCGATACTTCCTTTATTGAGAAGTCGGGGGCCGTTCATGACGACGTTGTCGAATCGCGGGCTCGGCGACGAACTAGCCAACACGATCAAGGAAGCGCAGGGCGGCAGTCCGGAGGCCTGGGAGCGTCTCTTCCGCGAGTACTATCCCAAGGTTCGTCGCGTCGTGCGCCGGAAGCTGGACCGATCGATGAGGTCGGTCTACGACTCGACCGATTTCGCCAGCGACGTGATGAAGAGCCTGGCGGCCAACCTGAGCCGGCTGGACTTCCCCTCGCCGGAGCACCTGGTGGCCTTCCTGGCGGACGTCGCCGAGAAGAAGGTGATCGACGAGCATCGCCGCCGACACACCCTGAAGCGGGACGTGACGAGGGAGCGGCGGCTGGAAGCGGCGACGGAATCGACCGCGGTGCAGGTGGCGTCGGACGACCCGACGGCCAGCCAGCTCGCGCAGGCCAACGAGGCCGAGCAATTCCTCATGGGCCGCGACGACGAGGTCGAGCGTCGGATCATCGAGATGCGCCGCGAGGGCCACGACAACAACGACATCGCCGATCGGACGGGCTGGAACATCCGCAAGGTCCAGCGCTTCTTGAAGGATCTTCGCGACTCGCTCACCGGCCAGGGTCGATAGCATGCAGGATCTCCCCGAGGAGCCGAGCACCGACGCGCAGGATCTGATCGACCGCGAGGTTGAGCGCTTCGAGCGCCTCGCCGAGGGCCGTCTTGAGGTCGCGCTGCGGCCCTACTGGACGCAGCGCCGGCCCGAGGCGGAGATGGATCTCCTGCAGCGGCTGACCTGCCTCGGCGCGCTGGTCAAGGCCGACCTGCGCCGCCGCTTCGACCTGGGGGAGGCGCCGGCCGTCCACGAATACCTGGACGACTTCCCCGAGCTGCGCGAGGCCGACAGCCGCGTCCTCAGCCTCGTCTACGAGGAGTTCTGCCTGCGCGAGGAGCGCGGCGAGTCGCTCGACGTCGACTCCTTCTGCGACCGTTACCCCGCGTGGAAAGACTCGCTGGCCTCCCAGCTCGGCTACCACAAGCTGCTCAGCCGGGCGGCCGGGTTCGCGCCGCCGAAGCCGACCTTCCCGGAGGTCGGCGACCGATTCGAGGAATTCACGCTGCTGGCCCAGATCGGCAAGGGGGGCTACTCCCGCGTCTTCCTCGCCAGCGACCGCTCGCTCGGCGGCAAGCGGGTGGTGGTGAAGGTCTCGATCGACCGGGGGCAGGAGGCGGAAACCCAGGGGGCGCTCGACCACCCCCACATTGTCCCGGTCAACTCGGTCGTCTACCGGCCCGACCAGGGCCTCCGCGCCCTGTCCATGCCCTTCCGCCCCGGCCTTCCGCTGGACGAGGTGATCCGCCGGGTCCGCCGCGGCGGCGCGGCCCCCACGTCGGCGACGGCCATCTGGGACGCCCTCGTGGCGGGGATCGGCCCGGCCGCCGTCGGCGTCGACGCCGAGGCCCCGCGCGAGGGGCCGGTCGGCGACGGCTGGCGCGGCTTCCCCGCCCGCGGCACCTTCGCCCAGGGCGTGGCCTGGATCGGCATGATCATCGCCCGGGCGCTGGCCTACGCCCACGAACGCCGGACCTACCACCGCGACGTGAAGCCCGGCAACGTCCTGCTGACGATCCGCCACGGGCCGCAGCTCCTGGACTTCAACCTGGCGCAATCCCCGCACGCCCCGCGCGAGGCCCAGTCGGCGATCCAGGGGGGGACGCTCCCCTACATGGCGCCCGAGCAGATCGAGGCGTTCCTCGACCCCAAGCGCTGGGGCGACGTCGGGGCCGCGGCCGACATCTACTCCCTCGGGCTGGTGCTGCGCGAGCTGCTGACCGGCCAGGCGCTCGACGTGCCGGACTCGAAGCTGCCGCCCCCGCGGGCGATGCGCGACCTGCTCGACCGCCGGGCGGTGCTCTCGGTGGAGATCCGCCGACACCTCCGGCAGGCCCCCCACGCCCTGGAGGCGATCGTCCGGAAGTGCCTCGAGCACGACCCGACGGACCGATACCGCGGCGCCGGGGAGTTGGCCGAGGACCTGGAACGGCTGCTCCAGCGCCGACCGACGCTCCACGTCGTCAACCCGTCGCGCGCCGAGCGCCTGCGCGACTGGGCCGCGAGGAACCGCCGGATGATCGTCGCCAACGCCGCGTACCTGAGCGTCCTGGCCGCTCTCGCCCCCCTGGCGGGCCGGCAGGCCGTCCTCGCGCTTCGGCCCGAAGCGCGTGACCGGCCCGAGTTGAAGGCGGCGGCCGAAGCCCTGGACGAGCGGCGCCCGGAGGCCGCGATGGCCCTGCTCACCAAGCTCGCCGAGGAATACCCGGGCTCCCCCGTCCCGCGATTCTACATGGGGCTGGCCCACGTCCTGGCGAACACCCCTTCCCAGGATCCCGGCCGGACGAGCTACCTCGCCGCGCTTGAGGCCCCCCGGGCCGATGACGAGCTGCGGGCGCTGGCCGCGATCCATCCCAGGCTCCCGGAACTCCTGGCGATCGCCGGCGATCGGTGGACGGCGCGGGCGAGCGAAATGATGGCCGAAGCCGATCGGAACGCGGCCCGAGGCGCCCCGGTCGAGCCCGCCGTCCGGGACGCGATCGGCAAGCTCCAGGACCTCGCCGAACACGCCCTGAAGGCGGCCCTGGAACTCGACCCGGAAGACGCGACCCCCCTGCACGGCCTCGCGGCGATCGACGAGTTCCGGGGCGACCACGAAGGGGCGCGGGACAAGCTGACGAGGCTGCTGTCGACGGCCCCCCCGGCGTCGGACCCCTCCGCGTCGTTCCACGCGATGTCGTGGCGGCTCCAGCGAGCCCGCGTCACCGCCCAACTCGCGACCCGAGAGGCGCCGCGCGACCTCCGACGCTCGCTCGCGCTGTGCGACGAGGCCGCGGCCGACCTGGACGCGTGCGCCGGCCGCGTGCCGGCCTTCCTCCAGGCGGTCCACGAATCGATCCGCGCCGAGACCTTCCTCACGCGGGGCGACCTGCGCCGGCGCCTCGGCGACGGCCCCGGCGCGGCGGACGACGCCATCGAGGCCGAGAAAGCCCTGTCCGCCTGGTTCACCAGCATGACGCTCGCCGGGCAGAACCCTCCCCCCAAGCAGAGGAAGCACTACGAGGATCGCTTGATCGCGCTCCGCGAGGGTCCGACGAGCGTGGACTGAGCCGGATCGGGCTCACGCCGGGCAGAGCCCGGCCAGGTCGCGGATGGCCGCCTGGGCGATCGGCGAGGGGCACGACCAGACGAGGAAGAAGAGCGCCTGCCGCGCCCATCGCTGGGCGGGATCGGAGCGGAGGAAACCCCGGCCTCGTCGCGCGGTGAGGTAGGACTGCGTGGCCCGCAGCGCCATGGCGTTCGCCTGGGCGCGGAGCGATCCGGCCGCCGCGGCGTCCCCCTCGCCCCGGGCGCAAGCGATCAGGGTCGACCACGCCGCGCCCCAGGTCTCGCGCATCAGGTCGACCGGCTCGACGAGGTCGACGCGGTCGGCCGTCGCGGCGAGCAGCCCGCCGAGCGCCGCCGCCGCCTGGCCGAGCGCCAGGGCCGACGTCTCCAGCCCCGCCGTCCCCACGGCCCCCGGCTGGGCGCCGATCTCGTCCGACGGCCCCATCAGCACGTCGTCGGCGTCGATCTCCACCCCCTTCACCACGACCTCGGCCGTGCGCGACGCCTGGAGCGCCGCGAGGTCGAACGCGGGGAGGACGGAGAGCCCCGGTCGGTCGCTCGCCAGCGCGATGAGCATCTGCCGGCCGTCGTCCAGGAGCGCGCCGGTGACGAAGACGTCGGCGTTCTCGGCACCCGTCACCCAGGGCATCGCGCCATCCAGGCGATAGCGCCCGGGGCCGATCTCCGCGGCCGTAAGCGCCTTCGCGCCCAGACGCCGCGACGTGGTGAGCTGCGAGATCCCCACCGTCGCCATCGCCTCGCCCCGCGCGATCGCGCCGAGCCATTGGGCCGCGCGGGGGCTCTCCGCGACGGCCGTCAGCCGGCGGACGGCGGCGTCGTGTTGCGAGAGGATGAACGCGGCCGTCAGGCTGGCCTCGGCGAGGCGCGCGTAACGCTGGACGAGCAGCGGTCGCGCGAGCCCCTCGCCCCCCCGCTCCGCCGGGACGGACCAGCGGAGGACGCCCGCGTCGACCAGCGGACGCCAGAGGGCGTCGGGCCAGCCGCCGTCCAGGTCGGCCGGGCCGTCGGCGTCGCGAAGGGCGTCGGTCAACGCGACGATCCGCGCCTCCTCGGGGTCCGGTTCGGTCCAGAAGCCGTGATGCACCATCTCGTCGCCCATGCTAACCTCGACTCTCTTTAGCCGCCGCGTCTCCCCGCCCATCGTCGCACAAGGCCGCGAACCATGTCAGCCCCGTACTGCTACGAGCACCCGCGACCCGCCGTCACGACGGATCTGATCGCGTTCGCCTGGATCGACTCGGCCCTGCGCGTGCTCCTGGTCCGCCGCAAGCACGACCCGTTCGAAGGCCGATGGGCCCTCCCCGGCGGCTTCCTCGACATCGACGAGGAACCCGAGGCCGGCGGGCGGCGCGAGCTTCAAGAGGAGACCGGGCTGACGGTGGCGGGCGGGATCGAGCCGCTCGGTTTCTTCGCGAAGGTGGGCCGCGACCCGCGCGGGAGGACCGTCACGCTGGCTTACGCGACGATCCTGCCGGCCGGGTCGCACCCGATCCAGGGGGGCGACGACGCCGCCGAGGCCGCCTGGGTCCCCCTCGAAGGGGCGACGGGGCTGGCCTTCGACCACGACGAGGTCCTGGCCGTCGCGACCGCCTGGCTGCGTAAGCGGATCGCCGCGAAGACCCCGGACGCCCTGGCGATCCTGCCCCGCCCCGTCGAGCGATCGACCGTCTTCGCCCTGTTCCGCGCCGTCGGCCTCCCCCCGCGAGGCGTGCCGCCGTGGCTGCTGGCCGTCGGGGGGTGAGCCCCGGTTCGACTTGCCCAAGGGTGCCCGGCGCGATAGATTCCCCCGGCTTCTCGGGCGACTCAGGGACGACGCCCGACGCGACGCGAGACGGAAGGGACGCCCGGATGAGCATGATCGGATCGACGCCCAGGCGCACTCGGGCCGCGCGGGCCGGATGGCCCGTCCCCGCCGACCACCGCGCCGAGGCCGCCCTGATCCGCGAACTCTGGGCGCGCCAGCGCGAGGCCGACGGCTCGATGGACGACGACGAGCGTCGTTACCTCGACGCCCACCTCGCCTCCCCCCTGACGCTCCGCCGTCGCCTCGCCATGGTCGACTGGCTCGCCGCCGGCATCCGCCCCGGCGACCGCGTCCTCGAATGGGGATGCCGCCACGGCGTCGACTCGTGCGTCTACCGCCGCCGCTTCGGCCCGTCGCTCGACCTCCACGGCTGCGACTTCGTCGCGGCCGACGACTACCGGCCGTTCTTCGAGTACAGCGGCCTGAAGTACGCCCAGCTCACCGATCACATCCGGCTGGACTATCCCGACGCCTGCTTCGACGTGGTCACTAGCAACGGCGTCTGGGAGCACGTCTGGAAGGAGGAGGAGTCGTTGCGCGAGGTCTTCCGCGTCCTGCGCCCCGGCGGCTCCTTCCTCGTCGCCTGCCTCCCCAACCGCTACAGCTATACCGAGGCCGTCCAGCGCAAGCTGGGGCACTCGGCCCACGATCGCCTCTACACGATCGCCTCGGCCAGGGCCCTGCTGGACGCCGCCGGCTTCGAACTCCTGACGTGGGAGCGCCGGCTCCTCGTCCCGACGATGCTCAACGGCTTCCCGAGGCCGCTCAAGGCCGCCTACGGGCGGTGCCATGGCCTCGTCTGGGCGCTCAACGGCGTCCTCGAACGGACCTGGCCCCTCGGCCTCCTCGCCAGCAACCTCAACATCGTCGCCCGCCGCCCCGCCGAGGGTTGAGCCGACGACGAGCGGACCCGCTTCCCCTCCGCCCTGCCCTGGAGGCGGAGCGACGCGAGGTCATCCCGTCAAATCGGCCTCGCAGAGGATCTCGAAGCCCATCTCGTGCAGGGACCGGCTGGCCTGCTCGATGTTGTCGACGTGCATGGCGACGGCGGGGCGGCCGTGCGGCTGGACGATGAGCGGGTAGGCATAGTGGATGTTGATCTCGGCGCGGAGCAGGCCGAGGCACATGTCGCCCAGCGGAGAGGTCGAGACCGGGAGTTCCACGGCCAGCAGCTCGTTCTCGGCGAAGGCGTGGCGGTTCCGGGCCAGGATCTCGCGGCCTTGCTCGGGGTGGCTGAGGATCAGCCTGACGATGGAGCAGTCGGCCGAGTCGGAGATGGTCAGCCCGACGATCTTGACCTTGCTCCCCTGGAAGTAGCGGACGACCTCCTGGAGGCGCCCGACGCGGTTTTCCAGGAAGATGGAGAACTGGGTGACGCTCGGCCAGTCTCGGCCGTGCAGGGTCTCGACGTCGATCTCGGAGCCGCCGTCCTCGCCCATGCTCATGAAAGTCCGCCCCTGCGTAACAGCCGAGACCAGGAAATCGCCCGACCGGCGACCCCCACAAAATAATGGGCGCCATCCTTGCTGGTCAATCCAAACTCGCGCGGGTCGCCCGCGACCGGAGGAACCACGAGGCCCCCCATGATCCCCCTTCGCCGATTCGGACTGGCGTGGTCGTGCTCGCTCCTCGTCGCGCTCCCCTCCCCGGCCGGCGAGCCCCCCGACGCCACGCTCGGCGGACTCCTCGCCGCCCATAACAAGGAGCGCGAAGCCGAGAAGCTCCCCCCGCTGACCCTCGACGAGAAGCTGACCGAGGCCGCCCGACTCCACGCCGAGGACATGGCCAGGCGCGAGGAGATGACCCACGAGGGGGCCGACGGCTCCGACGCTGCGGAGCGCGTCAAGCGCGCGGGCTATCGCTTCGTGACGACCGCCGAGAACGTCGCGCGCGGCCAGGGCGACGCGGCCGAGGTCGTCCGGGCGTGGATGGAGAGCGAGGGACACCGGGCCAACATCCTCGGCGACTTCTCCCAGATGGGGGGGGCGAAGGCCGAGTCGGAAGACGGCGAGCCCTACTGGTGCGTCGTGTTCGGGACGCCGCGCGTCCCCCTCGATCCCGACGCCGCCGAGAAGGAGGTCGTCGAAGGGATCGACGCGGTTCGCAAGGAGGCCGGCAAGGAGGCGATGGAGGTCGACCCCAAGCTCGCGAGGGCCGCCCGAGCGATCGCCGCGGAGATGGCCCAGAGGTTGGACAAGCCCGAGGAGGAGCGCAAGCCCCCCGACGTGGCCGCCGCGCTCAAGAAGGTCGGCGCGACCTTCCGGGGCGTGGCCGTGCTCGTCGGCGGCGGGAACCCGACGGCCGAGGACTTCGTGAAATCGCTGTCGGACAACGAGGATCGCAAGGCGACGCTGCTGGAGGACCATGACGCCGTGGGGATCGGTTACGCCACCGACGCCGAGGCCCAGCCCGTCTGGTGCGTCCTGTTGGTGCGAAGGTGAGGCGGGAAGTCGGGCCTCGCGGCGATTTCGCGCGAAGGTCTCGGGCCGGGCTGCCGAAGAATCTGACGTGACGAGTACGAATAGCCGCGCGCCGGGGGGCGTCCCTACTCCAGGGGCGTCGCGAACGCGCGACGCGCGAAGCTCGGTCGACGGATTCCGGTCTCACGACGACGCACGGGGCGGGTTGCGACGCGGGGCGCCCCGCCTCGCCCGCGGCCCCGTCCATAGAATAAAGGTGACTACCCCCATGCCGTGGCGACGCCTCCACCCGGTCCGGGCCCTCTCGGCCGCGGGACTGGTCAGCAGCCTGATGTTCCTGAGCGGCCCGGCCGCGGCCGGCCGTCACCTCGACGACGAGCCCTCCACCCTCCCGGCCTCGGCGACCACCACCGAGACCGTCGACGTCCTGAAGGCGGCCGAGGCCGGCGACCTGAAGGTCTCGGCGCGGGGCCAGGGGCAGGACAAGGTCCGGCTCAGCATCGAGAACGTCTCCGACAAGCGCCTGAACGTGATCATCCCGCCGGGGCTGGTGGCCGCCAGCGCCCTGGGCCAGGGGGGCCGCGGCTTCCAGAGCATGGGCCTGGGGGCGATCACCAACCGTCCCGGCAGCTTCGGCCGGTTCGGGGGCTCGGCCGCCCCCGGCTTCCGCTCGATGCCCGTCACGGGGTCGGACTTCCCCGCCCTGACCGTCCCCGCCGGCGAGACCGTGGACGTCTCCGTCCCCGGCGTCTGCCTGAACTACGGCGTGGCCACCCCCGGCCCGCGCGACGTCTTCACCCTGATGGACGTCGACCAGTACACCGAGGACGCCCGCATCCGCAAGGCCCTGCGCAGCCTGGCCATGCTGGGGACGAGCCAGGGGGTCGCCCAGGCGGCCATGTGGCGGATCTGCGACGGCGTCTCCTTCGAGGAGCTGGCCTCGCGCGACGGCAAGCTGCTGAACGACCGCGAGCTGGCCCTGGCCGCCCGGTTCGTCGACGCCGTCGACTCCACCGGATCCGACGAGCTGGTCAGCCCCTCCATGATGGCCGAGGGCCGCGTCCTCGTCAGCGTCCAGGCCGAGGGCCAGGCCGCCCGCGCCGAGGCCGAGCGCCTGGTCGGCAAGCTCGACGGGCTCCGCCTGTTCGGCCTGCCGATCCAGGTCGTCGAGGCGGACGAGACCCCCGCCGCCGTCGCCCCCGCCCTGCTCGTCAAGCTCGCCCTGGGCGAGACCCGCGAAGGCGAGGCCGTCGGCCGGATGCAGGTCGGCGCGACGCTGGCCGGCGACCAGTGGAGCCCGCTCGGCAAGGCGACCTTCCGCGACCGCTCGTCCCTGGCCGTCCTCGACGCCCAGAGCCTCGTCGGCCTGATGGAGCACGAGCTGGCGACGACCTTCATCACCGTGAAGGCCGCCAAGCGGACCACGACCAGCACCACCCTGCGGGTCGACAACCGCCTGCCGTTCACCGTCGCCGGCCTGAGCCTCCGCGCCGGCGCCTCCCCCGGCTCGCCCATCGTCCCGTTCGACGCCGTCGGCATCGGCCCGGCCCGCTCCGCCATGCTGCCGATCCAGGCCGCCCAGGCCGAGGTGGTCGGCGTCGAGCTGAACGGCCTGTAAGCCGATCCGCCCCGCTACGAAGCCCGCGTCGAGGGCGGCGGCCGCAACGGCCCGCCGCCCTCGTCATTTCGAACGATCCCCCGAACCGACGGCGGCCGGCCGACGTAGCACCGACGGCCTCCTTGCCACCCCTCGTCGGGAACGGCTACGATGGGTGGGAAGGGGAATCCTCTAGCGGCGCGAGGCGACGTCCGCTCGCGCGGCCCCCGGGGGCTCGCACGGCGGGACATGGCGATCGAACGACGGCGGATCATCTTCTCGGGGCGGGTCCAGGGCGTCGGCTTCCGCGCGACGACCTCGTGGGTCGCCTGCGGCTTCGACGTCGCCGGCCACGTCCGCAACCTGCCGGACGGGACCGTCGAAATCGTCGCCGAGGCGGAACCCGGCGAGATCGACCGCTTCGTCGAGGCCGTCCGAGAGCGCATGTCCGACTTCGTCCGGGGCGTCGACTCCGCGCCCCTGGCGCCCGGCGGCCCTCCGCTGTCCGGCTTCCGCGTCCGGGCCTGAGCCGACCCCCTCACGACCGCTCGAACGACCTTATTCTTCCGATCCTTCCTCCGAATCCGAGCACCATGAAATCTTTCACGATCGCCCTCGCGACGGCCAAGGAAACGATCCGCCAGCCGTCCTTCTTCGTGATCGCCTTCTTCGCCGCGGCGCTCCTGGTCGGCACGATCTTCGTGCCGTACTTCACGTTCGGCGAAGACATCAAGATGTACAAGGACACCGGGCTGACGACGATCTCGTTCTTCAGCATGCTGCTGGCGCTCCTGACGTCCAGCTCGACGGTCGCGGAGGAGATCGAGGGGAAGACGGCCATCACGCTGCTCTCCAAGCCGATCAACCGCCGGCAGTTCATCGTCGGCAAGCTGATGGGGATCCTGATGGGCGTCGTGCTGCTCTACCTGATCCTGGGCAGCCTGTTCGCCGCCGGCGTCTGGTACAAGATCCCGTATGACCTGCGCGAGTCGGCCGGGACGCTGGAGAGCGGCATGCGCGCCGGGCAGGTCCTCCAGGTGCTCCCCGGCCTGGCGCTGGGCTTCCTGGAGGTCGCGATCATGACGTCGATCAGCGTGGCCCTGTCCACCCGGCTGCCGATGCTGGTCAACCTGATCGTCTGCATCATGATCTTCTTCCTGGGGCACCTCAGCCCGGTGCTGGTGGACGCCACGCGGGAGACCCAGCAGCTGATCCACTTCATGGCGCAGCTCTTCGCCTGGGTCCTGCCGCCGCTGGAGCTGTTCAACGCCGGGCCGTCGATCGCCACCGGCGCGGTGATCCCGTGGGTCGGCTACGTTCTGCCCGCCTTGGGCTGCTGCGTGTTGTACAGTGGAGCGGCCCTCTTCTTCGCGTTCCTCCTTTTCGAGGACCGCGACCTGGCCTGATCCGGCCCGACCGAGTCGAGGCGGCCGACGCCTTCGCCATCGGGCGGGGACGTCGGCCGTCGTGTCCCGTCCAGCCCCGGGACGGCCGCGTCGAGAGGGGGCGCCGACGCGACATCCGGCCCTGGACCCCTTGGCGGGGAGCCCCTGCATGCAAGCCGAAGCCTATCTCCGCGCGAGGAACCTCCTCGCCGGCCGCCGCTCGCCCCTGGTCGCCCGGATCCTGGGCGCGGTCGAGGCCCTCCTGGCCCTCGGCCTCCTGCTCCTGGCCGCCTTGTTCACCGGGCTGATGGCCAACCGCGGCGAGATCAGCATCGCGGAACGGGCGACGGGCAACCTCCCCGCCTGGTCTGTCGGCCGTCAGATCGGCAAGACGGGCGACTTCATCGTCTACGAGAATTCGGGCGTCTTCCCGCTGATCGGGTCCAACCTGAACAGCCCCAACCCCGTCCACAAGTTCGGCGCGCGGGCGCTGAACGCCCTGACCGCCGTCCTGCCCACGCTGCGGAACAACGTCGGGGCGCTCACGACCCTGCTGGCGCTCGGCCTGGCGCTGTCGCTGCTGCTGTCGCTCTCGGCCCGGCTGAGGCGCGCGGCGGTCGCCGCGGCGGCGACCGACCTGGCCAGCAACCTGCGCAACCAGATCCATCGCCAGATGTACCGGCTGGGGCAGTCGTCGCTGCCCACCGAGGGGATCGGCCCGGTGGTCAACATCTGGACGCGCGAGGTCAACGACATCCGCGACGCGCTCGCCGCCGACTTCGAGGCCAACCCCGGGATGATCGTCCTGGCCGTCGGCCTCGCGGCGCTGGCCCTCTCGGCCTCCCCCACGCTGACCCTGTTCCTGGCCTCGCTGGGGATGCTGGTCTACCTCGTCTCGCGGGCGATGAACCGCGAGGCCCGCGCCGCCCACGACGCCGCCCTGCGCGACGCCTCGCTCCACCTCTGCCTCCTGCACGAGGACCTGGGCCAGCTCCGGACCGTGCGGACCTACGGCGTGGAGGAGTTCGACCGCCGCCGCTTCGACGAGCATCTCGAGCGCTACCAGGAGGCCGACGTCCGCCGGATGGTGGCCCATGGGAGCCTGACCGACTCCCCCGCCCTCCTCTACGGCGCCGCGGCGGCCACGGCGCTGGGGCTGCTCGGCTATAACGTCGTGGTGAAGGACCGGATCTCGATCGCGACGATGCTGATCCTCGTCGCGTCGCTCGCCGGGCTCGCCTTCCCGCTGCTGCGCTGGTCCCGGATGCGCCAGGCGATCCGCCACGCGAACCGCTCGGCCACGGAGATCTTCGAGTTCCTCGCCCGCTCGCCCGAGCTGCACCAGAACGTCGGCGCCGAGTTCCTCCCGCCGATGCGCGACCGGATCGTTCTGGAGGACGTCACGCTGGAGAGCCGCTCCGGCCGGCTCCTGCTCGACCGGGTCTCGCTGGCGATCCCCGCCGGCGGCCGCACGGCGCTGGTGGGGCTGGACGAGGACTCCAAGCTGGCCCTCGCCTGCCTCATCCCCCGGCTCATCGACCCCCAGGCCGGCCGGGTCCTGATCGACGGCCGCGACCTCCGCGAGATGACGCTGGAGTCCGTCCGCGCCCAGTCCGCCACCGTCCTCCAGGCGGATCTCGTCTTCACCGACTCGATCATGAACAACATCGGCCTGGGCGACCCCCGCTACACGCTCCCCCGGGTGATCGAGGCGGCCAAGGTGGCCCACGCCCACCACTTCATCCAGGACCTCCCCCACGGCTACGACACCGTGGTCGGCCCCATCGGCCAGTACCTCCGCCCCGACGAGCAGTTCCGCGTCGCGCTGGCCCGAGCCTACCTGCACGACCCCTCGATCCTGATCATCGAGGAGCTGCCCACCCCCGTCGACGACGAGGTGAAGCTGCTCCTCGACGACACGCTCTCGCGGCTGGCGGCCGGGCGAACGGTCATCCTGATCCCCCACCGGCTCTCCACGATCCGGTCGGTGGACAACGTCGTCCTGCTCCACAACGGCCGGCTGGAAGGCTCCGCCACCCCCTCTCGGCTCCAGGCCGAGAGCAAGCTGTTCCGCCACATCCTCTACACCGAGTTCAACGAGTACGCCACCGGCGAGATCGAGGCCGGCCAGGTCGCCGGCTGAGTCACGACAAGCGAGGCGCGTCATGGGCGGTCGACGGTTCTTGCTCGCGGCGATGGCCGCGGTTGGCCTGGTCGGGGCGGCGGACGCGGAGGGCCCCGGGCTCTCCGACGTCCGCAAGATCCTGTTCCTGGGCAACAGCATCACCCGCCACGGCCCCAACGCCGACCTCGACTGGCACGGCGACTGGGGCATGGCGGCGTCCGCCCCCGAGAACGACTACGCCCACCTGGTCGCCTCGGCCGTGGCCGAACGCTCGGGACGCGAGCCAGGGATCCTCGTTCGCAACATCGCCGACTTCGAACGCGGTTACGCCGACTACGACGTCGACGAGAAGCTCAAGGATATGTTCGCGTTCGAAGCCGACCTCGTCGTCCTGGCGATCGGCGAGAACGTGCCGGACCTCGCCTCCCCCGAGGACGGCGCGAGGTTCCAGGCCGGGGTCGCGAGGATCCTGGCGGGCGTCCGCTCGGGCGACAGGCGGCCCACCGTGGTCGTCCGGAGCTGCTTCTGGCCGGTCGAGGCCAAGGACGACCGCCTCCGGGCCGCGGCGAAGGACGCCGGCGCGATCTTCGTCGACATCGGCGACATCGGCCGCGACCCCGCCAACGCCGCCCGCTCCGAACGCCCCTTCAAGCACGAAGGCGTCGCCGGCCACCCCGGCGACCGCGGCATGAAGGCCATCGCCGACGCGATCATGGGCGCCCTGGAGGGCGTCGAGACGCCCTGAATCGCCGCGGCGAAGGCGGAGGTTCCCCGGGTCAGTGGGACATGGCCCGCTCCAGGGCGTCGGGCTTGTCGTGGATGGCGAGCCGGTCGATCAGCGTCGCGCTGGCATCATTGAGGCCGACCAACTCGACCGCGGTCCCGGTCTTGCGGAACTTCAGGACGATCTTGTCGAGCGCCGCGATGGCCGACAGATCCCAGAAGTGAGCGTGCCTGAAGTCGACGACGACCTCGTCGAGGTCTTCCTTCAGGTCGAACGCCTTGGCGAAGGCGTCGCTCGACGCGAAGAATATCTGCCCGCTCACGCGGTAGACGCGGCGACGCCCGGCGTCGTCGAGTTCCGACGCGACGCGGACCAGGCGCTCGACCTTCATCGCGAAGAAGACCGTGCTCAGGAGGACGCCGACCAGGACGCCCTGGGCCAGGTCGTGGGTCGTCACGACCACGGCGACCGTCGCGACCATCACGACGCTCGAACTCCTGGGATGGGTCACGAGGGTCCGGAGCGACGCCCAGTTGAAGGTGCCGATCGAGATAATGGTCATGACCGCCACCAGGGCGGCCATCGGGATCCTCCGCACCCAGTCGCCGAGCACGAGGATCAAGAACAGCAGGAAGATCCCGGCGAACAGGGTCGACAGCCGGCCCCTCCCCCCCGACTTCACGTTGATGACCGACTGGCCGATCATCGCGCAGCCCGCCATCCCGCCGAACAGCCCGGCCACGACGTTCCCCAGGCCCTGGCCGGTGCATTCGCGATTCTTGTCGCTGGACGTGTCGGTCATGTCGTCCACGATCGTCGCGGTCATCATGGACTCCAGCA
Organism: Paludisphaera sp.; assembly: GCF_037189885.1. Lineage (NCBI taxonomy): Bacteria > Pseudomonadati > Planctomycetota > Planctomycetia > Isosphaerales > Isosphaeraceae > Paludisphaera > Paludisphaera sp. The sequence goes on along the minus strand of NZ_JBBCIR010000090.1, from coordinate 4,741 downwards.
GGCCGACGACGGCGAGGGTCGCGGCATACGGCAAGATGATGCGCAGCGTCTCCAGGGTGAGCGGCACGTCGGGAAGCAGGAAGCGCGGCAACTCGGACGGCAGCCGGCCCATGTCGCCGACGGTGCGCAGTTCGAGCCCGAAGAACGTCGAGAACGCGGTGAGCCCGAGGATGCGGACCAACGGCGACGGCGCAGGCGTGGTCAGGCGCGGCAGCGGGTCGATCACGGCCAGGCCGCGGCCACCATCGGGTAGACCCGCCAGCACCGCCCGACCAGCTCGGGGAGCTGGGCCATGAAGATGAGGATCGCCAGCGAGTTGACGAACCCGGTGATCACCGACCGCGAGACGAAGGGGAGTCGAACGATCGTCATGGCGGCGAAGGGCGCGAGGGCTCCTCGGAAAGGAGGCGCAAGGGCCTCGAAGGGGCCGGAATCGGCCCAGGGCCGGCTCAGGGGGGAGTGGGGCGGGAGGCGTGAAGCGGGATCGTCATCGTGGCGTGCGTCGCTCGTGGGCGGAGAGGCCTCGCGAATTCGAGTCGCGACTATAGACGAAGCGTCTCGCCGCCTTCAATACAAGTTGTCGGGCGTCGCGGGATTCGCCAGGCTCGCGGTCGCGAGCCCGGCCCGGACCCGGTCGTCCACTACCCAGGGTTCCGCGCCCGCCAGCGTTCGACGAAGCGACGGTAATCCTCGGGGGTGTCGACGCCGATCGCCGGCTCGTCGACGAGGCCGATGGCGATGGGGAAGCCGGCCTCCAGGACGCGGAGTTGCTCCAGCTTCTCGGCGGCCTCCAGCGGCGAGCGCGGGAGCGAGCCGACGGAGAGGAGGAAGTCGCGGCGGTAGGCGTAGAGGCCCAGGTGCAGGAGCGCCGCGGGGGCGGTCGGGTCGGAGAAGTCGGGCGCGGCGTCGCGATGGTGCGGGATGGGGGAGCGCGAGAAGTACAGGGCCCTGCCCCGCGCGGCGACCACCTTCACGCACGACGGGTCGCGGTAGACGGCCTCGTCGCGGATCGGCGTCGCGAGCGTGGCCATCGGCGCGTCGGGGTCTTCAATTAGAAGGGTGATCAGGCGATCGATCGTCGATCCTTCGATCTCGGGCTCGTCCCCCTGGACGTTGACGATGATGCCGGCCTCGGGGATCGTCGCGACGACCTCGGCCACGCGGTCGGTGCCCGTGGGGTGGTCGGCGCGGGTCATGGCGACCTCGCCGCCGAAGCCGGTCACGGCGTCGGCGATGCGTCGGTCGTCCGTGGCGACGATCACGCGTCGCAGCGTTTTCGCGCGTCGCGCGGCCTCCACGACGTGCTGGATGAGGGTCTTCCCGGTGTCGGACAAGAGGGGTTTGCCGGGGAGGCGGGTGGAAGCGAACCGCGCCGGGATCACCGCGATATTTTCCATTTTTCCTGCGGACATCGGTTCGCCTCGATTCCGATACCAGAATCACCGCCGAGGACGCCAGTCTTCGGTGGGCCTCCCCGAGGCGACCTCAATCTAGTGCGGCCCCCCGAGGGACGCAAGCCGGATCGAGGGCCGCGGGGAGGGGGCGGGCGGAGGCGGTCGGCAGCGAAGCCGGCCGGGTCGGCCCGCCGCCCGGCGCCATAGGAGGGCGTCGGCGGGGGGGCCCGGGATGGGCCGCCTTGGAACGGCCGGGTCGTACGGGATGCGACCGGCCGCGTGTCAGGACGACGAAGCCGAATCGACGGCCCCGCGCGGAGCCGAGGGAGTCCACGGACTCCCGGCGTTCCGCCAGGCCGGTCGTCGATTCTCCGCGCTCGGGCTGAAGGGCCCGGGCCGGCCGGGGACGCCGAGGCGTCGCCGCCGCCCGAAGCCTTTTCTCGTGCCGAACAACCTTGTCACTCGCCCCGAGGGGCCGCGTCCGGGAGGAATCCCGGGGGGGCTCCCCGGGCCCGGGGCCCCGGACGACGCGGGCCCCGGCGCCCGCCACGGAAGGGGGGCGATCACAACCGAAACGCGGGGCGGCTTCGCCAATGGCATGGCGGCCGTCTGGGGAGAATCGTTCCATGGCATGGACCCTGAAAGGCAACGACGACCGAGGCGCTCGACGCAAGCACCGCCCGGCGGTCGAGCAACTCGACGTCCGTCGGCTGCTCTCGACCGGGCTCGGGTCGGCCTCAGCCGATCACGCCGCCCGCCGCGCCGAGGCCGCCCATCGGCATCGGCAGGCCGTCGAGCAGGCCCCGGCCGCCCCGCGGGCCCATGCGGCGACCGCCCTCCAGCAGGCCCGCGCCGCCCGCGCCGGGGCCGCGGCCGGGGCGGGAGCGGGGGTCGGACCTCGCGCCCACCTCCGCCGCGGCCCCATCGCGGAGCCCGTCGGCTCGATCGCCGTCGGCGCGCCCACGGCCTTCGACCCCATCATCAAGTCGGCCCTGGCGCGGTCGACGCACAACGTCGACGGCACCGGCCTGACGGTCGCCGTGATCGACACGGGCGTGAACTACAACAGCTCCGCCCTCGGCGGCGGCTACGGGCCGAACTCCCGCGTGGTCGCCGGCTACGACTTCGGCGACGGCGACACCGACCCGATCGCCTCCTCCTCGCAGCACGGCACGGCGGTCGCCGGCCTGATCGCCGGCAACGACCCCAACCACCTGGGCGTCGCCCCCGGGGCCGACATCGTGGCCCTGAAGGTCACCAACGGCTCCAACACGGCCGACACCAACAACATCGCCAACGCCCTCCAGTGGGTCGTCGACCACCACGCCGAGCACAACATCAGCGTGGTCAACATCTCGCTCTCCAACGGCAAGAACTACGCCCGCAACTGGTTCGCCGAGGACCGCGGCGTCGGCCAGCGGATGACCGAGCTGGTCCAGAAGCTCCGCGACCTGGACATCGCCGTCGTCGCCGCGACCGGCAACAGCTTCAAGGGCAACCAGGGCGAGGGCTTCACCGCGGTCCTCGACGGCGTCATCAGCGTGACCGGGACCGACGCCTCCGACAAGCTCCTCCCCAACGCCCAGCGCCTGGGGACGGCCATCGGCGGCTCGACGGCCACCGACCTCGCCGCGCCGGCCGCCGGGATCGGCGCCCTGGTCGACGGCTCCAACTACGGGAACGTCGAGGGGACCAGCTTCGCCGCCCCGCTCGTCTCTGGCTCCATCGTCCTGCTCCAGTCGATCCACAAGCAGCGGTTCGGGACGCTCCCGAAGGTCGACGACGTGGTCCGCTGGCTGAAGGACGGGGCGACCGCGATCCACGACGACGTGACCGGCATCGACCTCGGCCGGCTCGACGTCCTGAAGTCGGCCTCGCTGATCCCCGGCGCCCCGACCCCCGCCCCCGCCCCGCCGAAGCCGGTCGTCACCCCGCCCACCCGGCCGGTCGTCACCCCGCCGAAGCCGGTCGTCCCGCCGGCCCCCGCCCCGCCGGTCGTCGTGGTCCCGCCGGCCCAGCAGGTGCTGATCCCGCCGACCCCGGCCCCGACGCCCACGCCGACGCCGGCCCCGGCCCCCACGCCGACCCCGACCCCGCCGGTCGACTACACGCCCGTCACGCCGACCATCCCGCCCGCGCCCGTCACCCCCCCGGCCCCCGTCGAGACCCCGGCGGAGCCGACGCCGACCACCCTGGACGTGCCGGTCTTCATCAACGGGACGACGGTGCAGGATCTGTCGAGCGAGGCCGTCGACCAGGCCGCCTCGTCGACCAAGCTGGCGAAGTCTGACGCCGGCCAGCTCCTGCGTGCGATGAGCAAGTGGGCCAGCGGGTCGAAGTCGGTCCGCGCCTGGAACGCCTCGACGACGCACTGAGCCCGGCGTTCGCGCCGGCATCCGGTCCGCGATACAATCCGGGTCGATCTCGAAGGCCCCGCGCCGGCATCCGAGCGCGGGGCCTTCCGCATTCTTGAGGAGACGAGGCAGCCATGGGTCGGAAGCCGGAGACGGCGGTGGTGACGGGGGCCGGGAGCGGGATCGGGCGGGGCGTCGCCCAGGTGCTCGCCGGCATGGGCCTGCGCGTGGCCCTGATGGGGCGCGGGCGCGAGAAGCTGGAGGAGACGAAGTCCCTCCTCGGCGACGCCGCCGACCGCGCCCTCGTCGCGCCTTGCGACGTGACCGACGGCGAGGCGGTCCGCGCGGCGGCCGCGGCCATCGAGGCCGAGTTCGGCTCGATCGACGTGCTGGTCTCGAACGCCGGGACGAACGTGCGCAACCGCGCCCTCGACGTCCTGACGCCCGAGGACTGGGATCTGATGCTCCGGACCAACCTGACCGGGCCCTTCAACCTGGTGAAGGCGATCCTCCCCGGGATGCGGGCGCGCAAGGACGGGCTGGTGATCCAGGTCTGCTCGCTCTCCGGCTATCGCGCCAGCACACTGGGGGGCGCGGGCTACTCGGCCTCCAAGTTCGGCCAGGCCGCGCTCGGCCTATGCGTGGGCCGCGAGGCCCGCGAGGATGGGATCCGGTCGACCGTGATCTACCCCGGCGAGGTCAACACGCCGATCCTCGAAGCGCGACTTGTCCCGGTCCCCGCCGAGCGCAAGCTCGCGATGCTCCAGCCCGAGGACGTCGCCGCGGCGGTGAAGTTCCTCGTCGAGCTGAACCCCCGCGCCCGCGTCCCGGAACTCGTCCTCACGCCGACGGTCGACGACTTCTGCTGAGTCGGGTCGGCGGAGGTTCGGAGAAAGAACGCAGCACCCATAGTCCCCTCTCCCCCCGGGAGAGGGTGGCCCGAAGGGCCGGGGGGGGGGCGGGGGGGGGGGGGGGGGGGGGGGGGGGGGGGGG